>JAFZOA010000113.1 GCA_017550775.1 Ruminiclostridium sp.
GATATGTTCGACTGCGTTATGCCGAGCAGAAACGCGCGGCACTCCACCGTATTCACATGGAGCGGGATAATGCACGCGAAGAACGAGCGCTACATGACCGACGACAAGCCGCTCGACGAGCAGTGCGACTGCCCCACCTGCCGCAATTTTTCGCGCGGGTATATCCGCCACCTGTTCAAGGCGGGAGAGCAGCTCGCGGGGAGACTCGCGGTGACGCACAACCTGTACTTCTACAACACGCTCATGGAGAAGATACGCGAGGCGATCGAGGCAGGCGAGTTCGGGGCATTCAGAGAGCATTACTCGCCGCTGCTTTCCAGGCTTGTGGACAAATAAAGCGTTTATATTCCCCCACATACAGTGGGGGTTTTTGTTTACAGTTTACAGGTTACAGTTTACAGTTTACAGTTTACAGGTTACATTTATTGTGTCTCATTCGTTGCTTTTATCATCGCATCCATGTGTCAATTGTGCAACGACTTTAAAAGCATCATGCTTTGGCTTCACGGACATATCTGAATTTGTGACAAAACTTGAAATATCGTTATGTTTTTTACAGAGACTTACTTGTTTTATCATATTTAAATAAGTCGCCGCAGGCGACACCACAACTGTAAACTGCAAAATTGTCGAAAACAGCAGTGTATATCCGGCATTCGTAGTGCATAAAATACACCCGAATGTCACTTTTTTCTTATCTGACACAAAAGGACATATCGTTTTTGTGCACTTATACAAAATTAGCTGTTGAAATACAGCACATTTCATAGTTTTACACAAAACCTATTGCAACATTTGGTAAAATATGCTACAATAGATAAAATAATATAGGTATATTATTAGTCATTGTCACTGTAATCGCTTTGCAAGGGATCCGATATCGTATTCTTTCGCAGCAAATGCTTACAGTAGAATAACCAAAAACTGCGGCAGTCCGCTGCCCTGAACGAAAGGAGTAATGCACTATGGCATACAAAATGCCCGAGGAGTACAAGCTTCCCCTGCATCTCTTTCACGAGGGAAATATCACGAAAGGGTACGAGTTCTTCGGCTCTCACTTCACCGAGCAGAAGAACAAGAAAGGCGTAATATTCAGAGTGTGGGCGCCGAATGCCGCAAGCGTGAGCGTTGTCGGCGACTTCAACAAATGGGACAGATTCCAGCACCCCATGCAGAAGATAAGCGACGGAGGAATATGGGAGCTTTTCATACCCGGGCTCAAGCAGTACGATACCTATAAGTACAGCATCGAGAGCAGCTTCGGTCAGGTTCGCCTGAAAGCCGACCCCTACGGCTTCCATATGGAGACCAGACCCAATACCGCCACCAAGATATACGACATCGACGGCTATAAGTGGAAGGATAAGAAGTGGCTCGACGAACGCGACAACAAGAACGTTTACGAGTCGCCCATGAATATCTACGAGGTACATCTCAACTCGTGGCAGCACAAGAATTACGAAGAAGAGCTCTTCAATTACATGGAGTGCGCGAAGGAGCTCGTCCCGTATGCAAAGAAAATGGGATATACCCACATCGAGATGATGCCGGTGGCGGAGTTCCCGTTCGACGGCTCGTGGGGATATCAGGGCATAGGATACTTCGCACCCACCTCGCGCTTCGGCACGCCGCACGACTTCATGGAGTTCATAGATTACTGTCACCAGCACGGTCTCGGAGTTATCCTCGACTGGGTACCCGCTCACTTCCCCAAGGACGCGGCGGGACTTTACGAGTTCGACGGAAGCTGCTGCTATGAATACTCCGACCCGCTCAAAATGGAGCACCGCAACTGGGGTACCCGCGTATTCGACTGGGGC
>JAFZOA010000114.1 GCA_017550775.1 Ruminiclostridium sp.
CTTCCGCGACCCGCGCTGGGGACGGGGACATGAGACCTACGGCGAAGACCCTTTTCTCACCGCAGAGAACGGCAAGGCGTATGTGCGCGGACTTCAGGGCAGCGGAGACAGGCTCATGACCGCCGCCTGTGCAAAGCACTTCGCCGTACACAGCGGTCCCGAGGCTCTGAGGCACGAATTCAATGCCGAGGTAAGCCCGAAGGACCTTGAGGAGACCTATCTGCCCGCGTTCGAGGCGCTTGTGAAGGATGCCGGCGTCGAGGGAGTTATGGGCGCATACAACCGTGTGAACGGAGAAGCCGCCTGTGCGAGCGAAATGCTGATGGCTAAACTGCACGAGTGGGGATTTGACGGGTATTTCGTGTCCGATTGCTGGGCAATACGCGACTTCCACGAGAACCACGGGCTTACCTCCACCCCCGCCGAGTCCGCTGCAATGGCTATCAAAGCGGGCTGTGACTGCAACTGCGGGTGCAGCTACATGAACCTTCTGACGGCGCTTGACGAGGGGCTCATTACAAAGGAGCATATCCGCACCGCCTGTGTACATCTTATGCGGACCCGCATAAGGCTCGGTATGTTCGACAAGCACACAGAGTTCGACGACATACCGTATACAGCGGTATGTACTCCCGAAAGCAGAGCGAAGGCGCTTGAATGTTCGGAAAAGTGCATTGTCATGCTGAAGAACGACGGCTTGCTGCCGCTCGACGTCTCCGGACTGAAAACGATAGCGGTCATAGGTCCCAACGCCGACAGCCGCGCCGCTCTTGAAGGTAACTACAACGGACGGGCGGAGCGGTATGTGACATTCCTCGACGGTATCAGAGACCGGTTCGACGGACGCGTCATATTCGCGGAGGGGTGCCACCTCTACAAAGACAGGAGCTCCGTTCTCGCACAGCCCGGTGACCGCTATGCCGAGGCGATCGCAGCCGCGGAATGTGCCGACGCGGTAGTGCTCTGCGTGGGACTTGACGCTACGATCGAGGGTGAAGAGGGCGATACAGGAAATGAGTTCTCCTCCGGCGACAAGAACGATCTTGAACTCCCGCCGCCGCAGAGAGCTCTCACAGAGAAGATACTCGCGGTCGGAAAGCCCACGGTAATAGTGACCGCGGCAGGAAGCGCTGTGAATGTTCACGCGGACAAGGCCGGGGCGCTGCTGCACGCATGGTATCCCGGCTCGGAGGGCGGCACCGCGCTCGCGGAGATACTTTTCGGCGACATATCCCCGTCCGGAAAGCTTCCCGTAACGTTCTATGAGAGCGCTGAGAAGCTTCCCGCGTTCACGGATTATTCTATGAAGGGCCGCACCTACCGCTACACGCAGGAGAATATCCTTTACCCGTTCGGCTACGGCCTCACATACGGCGATATAGTATGCAGCTCGGTCGAGTTCAGGGACGGCACGGCTTACGTCACAGCAGAAAACCGCGGCGGCAAGGCTACGGAGGACGTGATACAGCTCTACATCAAGGATAACAGCGACCATGCAGTACCGAACGCGAGCCTGTGCGGGTTCAGGCGGATCAAGCTTGAAGCGGGCGAAAAGCTCACCGTTGAGATACCTGTCCCGGAACGCGCTTTCACGGCGGTGGACGAACAGGGCGAGCGCAGGCGCTTCGGAACAACATTCACGCTGTACGCGGGAACTCACCAGCCCGATGAAATGAGCTGCCGGCTCAGCGGTTCAGACTGCGTAAGCACAGAGATACACTGAAAACCAACAAGTCAATTACCTTCTCACGCCTAAGGCATGGGAAGGTAATTTGTTTCTCTCCAACAATTCAACCATCGCAGTTGAATACTTTTTCACAAAAAATGTTGATTTTTTTACGAAAATCTGTTGAATTTTACCGCATTATGTGATATAATTATATTTGTTAATAATCATAGACTCTGTTATTCATTTGGTTTTTTCAGAGTTTACAGGTTACAGTTTACAGGTTACAGTTATTGTGTCGCCTGCGGCGACTTATTCAAATCGTGACGAAGCACGAAAGAATGTGCACCGAAAGATAAATTTTTGTAGTTGCGTACAAGCTTTAAATTCTGTCACAATTCTGATAAGCGGCGCAGCCGCCACCACAACTGTAAACTGTAACCTGTAAACTGTAAACTATAAATTACCCGGAGGTATGAATATGGATCAGGAGAGGCTCAACAAATACAATATACTGTTTGAACGCATGATCGACGCTATGACCGACCCTAACAACTTCGACCGCGAAGAATTTGTCGGGATCCTCTGTGAGATATGCGAGCTTTTCAATCTCGCCAAGGGAGTTACCGAGTTCTACAACAGCCTAAGCGCCGAGCGGGAAGGAAAAGGTGAGGTGCTTATTGACTACGACAACGGCAAAGGCGACCGGGTGGCGATTTTCCGCCGCATCGTGACACCTTCCAAGACCGTCATCAAGAGCACCATATATATGTCCGCCGACTCAGAGCCGCTCACCGATGAGGAATACCGCAAGGTAGACCTTATACTGAGGGCAATGCTGAGCTTCATAAGCCGCAACCGGCTGCAAACGATCGTGGAAAAGCTCTCCTTCTACGACGAGGTGGGCTATCCGAACCTTAACTACTTCATGCGGCACCTCGACTACCTGAACGAAATAGGCAAGATCCACGGCAACACCACCGTGCAGCTCAACCTGCGCCACTTCTCCCTCGTAAACCAGGAGTTCGGGCTTCAGGCGGGCGATGTCGCTCTTCGGAACACCTTCGAGCTCATAAAGGCTATCATCGGCGACAAGGGCATAGTCTGCCGCGTGGGCGGCGACAACTTCGTCGCGATATTCAGCAGCGAGATACTGAAATTCATCCTCCGGATCGCGGATGGCTTCCCCATAGTCTATGACAACGAGCACGAAAAGCGCGTCATGGTCTCGGCCTGTGTCGGAGTTTTCGTTATCCCCGACGACTATATCTTCACCCGCCCCGGTGAGATCTTCGGCAGAGCTCACGCCGCTATGCAGGAGGCAAAGCTCGAATACAACGGTACCGTCGTATATTACAGCGATAATGCGATCGCCGAGAAGGAAAAAGTCATGCGCGTGCGTCAGCAGTTCTCCGATGCACTCAAAAACGGCGAGTTTCAGGCGTTTTACCAGCCAAAGGTCGATATCACCACCGGAAAGATCATCGGTACGGAGGCGCTTTGCCGATGGATAAAGGACGGCCGCATCATACCGCCCGCCGAGTTCATACCCATTCTCGAACAGAACACCGATATCTGCCGGCTCGATTTCCATATGCTTGAGATCGTGTGCAGAGATATGAGAGCGTGGCTGGATAAAGGCAACTCAGCCGTAAGAGCGTCGGTGAACCTGTCACGAAAGCATCTTCTCGACGTTGATCTGCTCGATCACCTGCTCGGCATCATCGACAACTACAGGATCCCGCACGAATTTATCGAGTTCGAGCTTACCGAGACCACCACCGATGTCGGGTTCCGTGAAATAAAGCGGATAGTGAGCGGGCTTCGCGAGGCGGGGATACACACCACGGTAGACGACTTCGGCATCGGGTATTCTTCTCTGAACCTTATCCGCGAGATACCGTGGGACGTTGTCAAGCTCGACCGCTGCTTCATGCCCCTCGACAACAACAACGATACCACCGAGCTCATGTTCCGCCACATCATCTCAATGGCGCAGGATATGGGGCTCGAATGTGTAGCCGAGGGCGTTGAGACAAAAGAGCATATCGAGCTCATGAAGAAGAACAACTGTCATATCGCACAGGGCTTCTTCTTTGACAAGCCTATACCAAAGCACGAGTTTGAGAAGAAACTCGAAAACTTCCGGTATGAGATACAATAGACACAGCACATATAATTATCCCCCGTATAACAAATACGGGGGATAAGTTTTTTTATGACCTTCCCTTTTTGCGGGAAAGCTTGTTCGCGTACATACGTTCGTCTGCGATCTTGAAACACTGGTCGATGTTATCGTATTCGTCGGGGTAGTCGATGAAAAAGCCTGTGCTCATCCCTATGTTGTACGGCTTATCCGAAGACGAGTTGTAACGCGCAAGATAGCCGTCGATGCGGCTGCGGTAAAAGATCGGGATAGCGTTGTCATAGTCGTAGGTTCCGAAGATTATGAACTCGTCACCGCCCACGCGCGCACAGTATTCTCCGTTCCCGCAGCAGGTCTGGAGAGCCCGCGCCGCCGTCATGATAGCGTTGTCGCCCTCCGCGTGACCGTACTTGTCGTTGGTCTTCTTGAGGTCGTCAAGGTCGGCTACCACCACGAGCAGCTTTGTTCCGCGTTCCTTCGCCGTCCTGAACACCTCCGGCGCATACAGCTCATATCCCTGTCTGTTGTAGAGACCGGTCATGATGTCACGGACGGAATTTGCAAACGCACGGTTGTACATGAGCGTCATCCGCGACTGCATACGGATATATTCAAGTGAGACGCTGAGGCTCGATGCCCACGAATGATAGATGTCCTCGGGCACATTCTCTTCCTCGTCGATAAAGCGCAGCACCTGATATCCGAAGCATCTGTCCTCAAAATGCACAGCGTTGAAATAGCAGGCAACGGGGCGCTCGTCAAGCAGTATATCCGGCGGGAACAGATCATGCACGTCAAACGGGATATTCCGCTTATCAGAATCACGGGTCCACGCCATAGCCTCGATCATATTGTCGGAATAGCCCACGCGCAGGTAATCGTTATCGTCCTCGCGGAACAGGTTCCAGTCCTTGTTAAGACACAGAACGAACGCGGCGGCGTTGCGGATAAGATAGATACGGCTATAGATGTTGAATATCAGCTCGTCAAAGGTGTCCGATGCCATGAGGGATTCCTGCATACAGCTGTACCGGAAGGTGCTCTCGGATTCCTGCTCCCGACGGTCCACCTCATTGAAGTCGTGCGCAAACGCCACATCTCTGCGGCAGCCGCAGCTCTCGCCGCTCACAAAAGTACCGGTATCGGGGTCTGTCGGAGTGACATCCTCGCCGGTGATAAGCTTATGCAGCTTACAGATGCACAGCTCGCCGGTGTACAGGTCTGGACGTGTACAGGACGTTACCGACGGGTCGTTGGTTATAGACTCGGAGCCGAGGTCATATCCTGAGACCGCGATATCCTCCGGTACTCTGACACCGTTCTTTATCAGCTCGTTCACAAGCGTTACCGCGGATTTGTCGTTTCCGCATACCACAGCTTCGGGACGCTCTATCTCGTTATCGGCGAGCTTTTTTGCAAGATCGGTAGCCGCGTATGTCCAGAAATCGCCGAAGAAGATATAATCTTCCTTGTAATCGATACCGTGGCGCTTCATGGAATCGCGGTAGCCGTCCGCTCTCATGTGCGAAACAACAAACTCCTTCGCGCCGGTAAGGCAGTATATCTTCCTGAAACCGTGATGCTCGATAAGATGATCTACCGCGACAGAAAAGCCTGCCCGGTCATTTGAGAGCACGCAATCATAGCCCTGTCCGGACTCGTTATCGTAAACGACAACATTGAGGCCGGGTATTGATCTCATCATATCGTATATCTTATTCTTGACCTTTTCCGCCCAGAATGAGTAATCAACAAAAACCGCGCCTGCTATTTCGGACGTTTTCAGAAGCTCGAACAGGTTTTCTTCACCGAGCTGATGCTTTGTCCTGTCGTCTGTTATCGTGAACAGTGAGAATATAGCGACATCATAATCCAGCAGCTTTGCCTGTCGTATCATACCCTTCAGGCTTTTGCTGCGGAAGAAGCCGTCAGATGTCCCCACTATTACAGCAATTGTCTTTCTTTTTTTCATTCTTTGCTCTCTTCTATAATTCTATAGTCAGCGATCGTCCCGTCGGAGAATACTTCTCAACGGTTATACCGCATTTTTTGAACATTATTCCGGAAGCTCTCACGCCGTCCGTGTCGGCATACTTGTTGTCGAAATAGACCACGCGCTTTATCCCGCACTGTATGATCGCCTTTGCACATTCGTTGCACGGGAACAGCGTCACATAAAGCGTCGAACCGCTCAGTGACGGGATATTGCTGTTGAGTATCGCGTTGAGCTCCGCATGACATACGAACGGGTACTTTGTGTCGAGGGCGTTGTCCGCACTGCGCTCCCACGGCATCTCATCGTCCAAACAGCCTGTGGGCATACCGTTGTAGCCTACCGAAACTATCTTCTTATCGGAGTTTACGATGCAGGCGCCGACCTGGGTGCTGCTGTCCTTGCTTCGCTGTGCGGAGAGCACTGCGATGCCCATAAAATACTCGTCCCATGAAATGTAATCAGTACGTTTCAACGTAACACCCCCACAGTCCGTATTTATAATTATACATATATATTCTATCACAAATACCTATATAATTCAATACCTTTTATAAATAAAGATACATCGACCTGTCTGTGCATTATAAACAAGCGAAACAACAAAAAAGCTCCGGCAGAGACCTGCCGGAGCATATTCTGTGCAATTAACCCTTTACACTTCCGAGAGTTACACCACCGATGATGAACTTCGAGAGGAAGAGGTAAACTATTACAACGGGAACGATCGCGAGGAGGATTATCATGTAAACCTCACCCATATCGCCTGCCTGGGAGTTGATACGAGAACGTACAACTGCAAGCATGATAGGAAGCGTGAACATTTCCTTCTTGTTGAGGATAAGTGCGGGAGTGAAGTAGTTGTTCCACGATGCAACGAACGCGAAGATCATCTGAACGGCAAGAGCCGGCTTTAAGATAGGAAGGCAGATGAAGTTGTAGGTTCTGAACTCGTTGGAACCGTCAACACGAGCAGCTTCAACTATTTCAAGCGGAAGCGTACTGTCGATATACTGCTTCATGTAGAAGTATGTTGCGGGAGCCGCGATAGCCGGAACTATCAGAGGCCAGTAGGTGTTTGTAAGTCCGAGGTTGTTTACGAGCTGTACAAAACCGAGAGCGCCGACCTGTGTGGGGATCATCATGATAAGGATGATAGCCTTATGGATGACATTTCTGCCCTTGAAGTCATAAACGCATACACCGTAAGCTGTCATAGCGGAGAAATACGTTGTAAAGATACAAGTAAGAGCCGCAACTATGAAGCTGTTGAGCATACCCTGGGGAAGGAAGAAGAGGTTCGTATCGTTCCACGCGGTACCGAAGTTTGTGAAGAAGTAATCCTTCGGGAGCGCGGAGAAGCCTGTCTGTAATTCGAGATTGCTTCTGGAAGCGTTAACTATCAGGAGATAGAAGGAGAAGAGGCTGAGTATTGTTACAAAGACAAGGAATATGTAAGAAACAAGTCTTGCTATGAACAGACCGGTCTTGTTGCCCTTGTCGATATATTCCATTCTGCTTGGCATTACTTCTTACCTCCCTTTTTCTCTTTCTTCGGTTCGGTAGTTCTGAATACTACGAAGCTCAGAATACCTGTGATTATAAAGAGTATTACAGAAAGCGCACCCGCCATACCATAGTTCTTACTGAGACCGATATGCTGGTTCAGTGACATGACAAGCGTTCTTGTCGTACCGTTAGGAGCACCGTTACCATTTGTTATGATCTGCGGTACGTCGAACATCTGAAGTCCGCCTATAAGCGCTGTGATAACAACATAAATAAGTATCGGCATAAGGAGCGGGAGGGTGATCTTGAAGAATACCTGACCGGAGTTTGCGCCGTCGATCGCAGCAGCCTCAAACAGGCTCTGGTCTATACCCATGATACCCGCCATGAGAAGGATCGTGGTATTACCGAACCACATCAGGAAGTTTATGAACGCGATGATAGATCTTGCAGACCATTCCTCGTTGAAGAACAGAATAGCTTCTCCGCCGTTTGCGGTAATGATCTGGTTGATCGGTCCTATAGCACCGAAGATCTGGAAGAACAGCATTGAAAACGCCGACGCCATTATCAGGTTAGGCATATAAATGACTGTCTTGAAGAAGCCCTGCCCCTTTATTTTCAGTCTCTCGCTCGTAAAAATGACTGCGAGCAGAAGAGCGAAAACAATCTGCGGAACAGCGCCCATTATCCACATTATAATAGTGTTGGCGGTGTTGTTGAAGATCTCAATTTTGCCGTCAGAACGAGGTGTGAACAAAGTCACAAAGTTATCAAATCCGATAAAATTAGGACCTATCTGCTTCAGACCGTCAAGATAATTTTCAAATAAGGAATTGTAAAACGTAGAAAGCAACGGTAAAAGCGAGCAGAAGATATAAACAATAATAAACGGTGCAATGAAGAAATAACCCCAGCCCGCATAGCTTATCGTCTTATGTCTTTTCACCGGTGCATTTGAAGTTGTCGAACTCATAAGCCGTTATCCTCTCATAATTTTTGATTTAATTCAAGGGCGAAGCAAGTAGCTTGCCTCGCCCCCGAATTCAATAATTATTTGTTTTTGTAAGATAACTTACGGAGTGATAAGTGCGGGATAGTTGGTCTTGATCTTGTCGTAGAAGTTGAGGAGAGCGGTATCCTTGTCGATGTTGCCGAGGATGTATTCCTTGATAACTTCCTGATAGCCTTCGTTGCAAGCCTGATCGTAGATGGTAGCGTTCTGCCATACGATATCGCCAGCCATGCCTGCGAATACAGCTACATCATTCTGACCGCCGAGGAATTCGGAACCGTAGTTCGGGTCGGAAGCGAACTTCTCGTTAACCTTCTTGTTGTTTGTGAACTGAGCGTCGTTCTTGATCATGTTCTCGCAAACTTCTTCGTTCTCTGTGAATGCCTGCATTACCTTAGCAACGAGGTCGCCGTTGTCTGTGCCGGTTGCTGCGAGGATCCATGTACCGCCCCAGAAGTGAGCCTGCGGTCCCTTGCAGATAGCCCAGTCGCCGGATGTGCCGCCGTCAACAGCTGCGCCCATGCAGAAGTTGAAGTACCAAGCGGGTCCGAAGAAGCACATTGCCTTACCGGAGGAAGCCATTTCAGCGTTCTTGTCAGCATCCCAAACGCCAGGGCAGGTAGCTACGATGTAGCCCTTGTCGAAGTAATCCTTAGCCTGTGTTGTCCACTTTTCGATTACGTCAGGCATTGTGAGCTCGCCGCCTGTTACCCAAGGACCTGTAGCGTTGTTGGAGAATACACGGTATGTTTCAGCGAAGGAAGCATGCATGTAGTAGCCCTTGTCCTTAGCCTTAGCAGCTACTTCGTCGTACTTATCCCAAGAATCGAGAGCCTTCTGAACTTCGTCCGGATCGTCTGTTCCGAGAACGTCCTTAGCTATAGAACGTCTGTAGATAAGAGCGGACGGGCAGCACTGGA
>JAFZOA010000115.1 GCA_017550775.1 Ruminiclostridium sp.
AGCCTCAATGCCGCAGTCGTTCTTGATGTGCGCGGCAATGTCGCGGGTAAAGGTGTTTGCGGTGTTGCCGCCCGCGCCGTAGGTCACGCTGATATATGCGGGTTTGAGTGCCGCGAGCTCGTCCACGGCTGCGGTGATGCTCTCAACGCCGCTTGTTTTCTTCGGCGGGAACACCTCGAATGAGAAGACGGGCTTGCCGCTTTTAAATAGTTCCGAAATTTTCATGTTGTTTCCTTTCAGTTGTTCCTTGTCATATTCAGTATCCACCCGAACGGTTCGTAGAAGTCCTTATAGCAGTTGTCGCAGATCCAGTACTTTCCGTCCGCGGTAACATACCCCTCGTCCGAGCAGTCCTTCATACCGCCCGGGTCGCGCATGAACTTGTGCCAGCAGAGTACGCAGTGCTCGTGGTCGTCGCCGTCGTACTTTCTTCGGACAAGCTCCGCGGAGAGCAGGAAGTCCTCCTGCCCCGTGATCCGCCAGTCGTTCTTGAAATCCTCTATGTTCATAGCTTTTTACCGTTGTAGGTCACGGTGATGTGCTCCGCGTTCGCGCCGGACCAGTCATTGCCGAGATCCATTTCCGTCCAGTCGGACTTGTGTATCCGCACGTTCACGGTGAGAGTGTCCCCTCCCGGGAGCACGCCGGAGGACTTTATCGTGCATTTCGTATCCGCCTTGTCGCCGCTCGCCTTGGAGAAGCTTCCGGAGACAGTGTCGGTACACGCCTGATAGCCCGAGCCCTGAATGTCGGCATAGTCGCACTCGAACACTATGTCCCCGCCGCCGTCGTTGGTGAACAGATAGTCCGCCGTGAGCTTTGAGAGGTCTATGCCGGTGCTTCCGGTATTCTTTATTTTGAGCGAGAAGGCGATCGTGTTGCCCTTGCCGCTCGCCTGCTGCTGTTCGAGCGAGACGCTCACGGTACCCTTGTCGGAGACCTGTACCGCGGGCTCGTTGTTGACCGTGCCGGAGCCGGTATATCCGCCGCCGGAGTTGCCGCCGTTGTTATTATTGCTGTTATTGTCGTTGTTGTTCTGTATCGGCTTTATGTCCTTGATAGCGTCGCCGGTGTTCTTCTCGTTGGGCTCGGTGCCGAATACGAGCGTTTTTCCTTCGTACAGCGCCATATTCAGCGCCTTGGTCATCGTACCGGAGGACACCTGTCCCACGTCTATGAAGGACGGGTCGTTGGAGTTGTCCCACACGCCTTTGGTATTGCGTATGCGGAACTGCACTTCCTTCTTGTAGCTGTCCTGACCGCCGGGGTAGATGTCAACTCCGGTGAAGTCGATCGCGACATAGTACAGGTTCTTCTCGTCATTCCAGCAGAGCACGTCGGAAGCGTTCCCGCCCTGCATATAGTTTGTGGTGACAACAAGGTCTTTTGCGCTGCCGCCCGCCTGCTTTATCTCGGAGATATCGAAGAAGTAGCAGAGCTTAAGGTTGTTCGTATCACGCGCCGGGAACGCGGTCTTATTGTACACGAGCGCCTTGATCTCAATGAAGTCGTCGCCCTTGACATTGATAGTCGCGTCGGTGTAGAGCTCATCATCGGGGGTCTCTATCGCGCCGAAGTTTTTGAGCGTCTTGCCGCCGTACTCCTTGTACAGCTTTGCGAGAGCTCCGGTAAAGCCTGCGTTATAGTCGGTCGCGACCTCGCCGTTCTGGTAGTTCTGGCGGTCGTCGCCGTAGCTGTCATTGCGGTCGGGGCCTCCGACAAGCGCGCCGTAAAGGACATGGCGCGTGTTCGCGGGATCGCCGATGTTGTTGGTGTAGGAGCCGTGAGCGGTGCGGTGGTGAGGGTTCTTGGGGTAGTTTTCACCGTAGCCCACCACATAGCTTCTCCCAGAGCTTCCGAGAGCGTAGTCCACCTGAGACTTGGCGAACTCCTTGTACTTCTTCGCCTTTGACACCGGACATTCCCAGCTCTCCGCGTAGGACAGCGCCACGAACGCAGTGGTGGTGGCGTATCTCAGCGCACCCCAGTTATCGCAGTACGCGAGCCCCTTGGGTGTCTTGTATATCTCGTCGCACCAGTAGTCGAGGTGCCGTTCGAGGGCGTCCTTGTAGGACTGTCCGCCGGTCTCCTTCGCAAGCAGGAGCGCGGTGCCCCAGCTTTTGTCGTCCCAGCAGAGCGCCCAGTTCGCGTCGCCCTCGCCGAAGAAATCGCGGGACTTCTGGAGATAGTCCTTATCCTCGGTCGCCTTGTATATCCAGTACGCCGCAAAGGATATCTCGTCGCGGAACCCGCCGTAGGACTGATAGAACCCGTTCGCCGCGGTATATCCGCTGTCGGACGAGACCTTCTCCGCATAGGCGAGAAGCTCCTTCGCGTGTTTCAGACACTTGTCGGAATACGCCTTGTCGGTGTTTTTGAATACCACTGCGCAGGACGCGAGCGCCGCCGCCGTTCCCGCCGCAACGGTAGAGCCGCCGTGCTGGAGATCCACCTTGTAGGACGGACGGTTCATCTGCACGTCAACGACCTCGGCGGGTCCCCACCAGCCGTGATCGGCGTTGCCGTCGCCCACCTGGTAGTAGTAAACGTCCGGCTCGGGGTGGCACTTGATGAAGTAGTCGTTGCCCCAGCGAATAACGTCGAGTATGTACTGTAGCTGTCCGCTCTCCTCGTATTCCTTTCTGTTCTCCACGACCGACCACGCGAGCAGTGACATACTGTAGGACATCGGGAGGTTGAACTTCACGTTGTCGCCCGCGTCATAGAACCCTCCGGACAGGTCGAGCCCGTTGTCGCTGCCGTCTTTCAGGCAGGAATCCCCGCGCCAGTTGCAGCGGAAATCGTCGGGTAAGTCGCCGCTTCTTTGCAGGTCGTAGAACATGATCGACTTCTGTAACGCCTCGCCGTAGTTGAACGTTGAGGTGCCTTCGCGCCCCTCATACCCGCCG
This sequence comes from Ruminiclostridium sp., assembly GCA_017550775.1. The sequence continues at coordinate 2,910 of JAFZOA010000115.1, forward strand.
TTCGGTGACAGTTTCGAGGTCTTTTTGTTTGGAGCGGGCTGGGTCTCTGCTGCGGTAGCAGCTTCCGAGGTTGAAGCCGCAGTCGTACCCT
>JAFZOA010000116.1 GCA_017550775.1 Ruminiclostridium sp.
GCTTCCGCAGCCCCGCCGCGACAGGAAGAATACCCGGTACGAGGCTCTCGACAGCGAGGTGCTTGCGCGTATCGTATTCACGCTGGAGGATGTGCTTGACACGTCCGTGTCGATAAGTCCGGACGACAGGTTCACCGATCTGGGCGGTACATCCCTGACTGCGATCAGATACTGTGCGCTTCTTCGGGAACAGGGTATAAAAGTCGGGAGCGCGCAGGTGCTGCAGCTCAACGTTCTGCGAAAGATCGCGGAGGCGGCAGAGGTTTCCTATGAACGGCTCTGGACAGAGGAAGAGTACGGCGAGGTACGGAAAGACTTTGCCTCGCGGGGAGAGAAGATACTGAAAGTGCTTCCCATTACCCCGGAACAGGACGATATGCTGTTTAAGCAGATACTGTATCCGGATCGCTTCGATTTCAGGAACGCTATGTTCCTGCAGATCGACAGCCCTGTATCGGAAAAGGATCTCCGCGAGGTTCTGGACATCGTTTCCGAAGAGAACGAAACTCTTCGTTCCTCGATAGTATTCCATGATGTCGGGGTGGTACAGCAGGTCATAACGGACAGGAAGATACCTCTGGAAACTGTGGACGCCGAGACGCTCGGAAGCAGGGAAATGCTTGAAATGAAAAACAGGCTTTTATACACACCGACAGACCTGCAGCGTTCCGGTCAGCTCCGGGTGATCTATCTGCGCACGGACGGCAGGTATATGCTGTGTATCCTTACCAATCGCATCGCTTTCGGCAAGACAAAGCGAAACACGTTTATTGCCCGGCTTATGAGCCTGCTCGAAGACAGATATCCGCAGGACAAGGCGATAAGCGGCTGGCGGGAGCTGCTTGAGGACAGCCTTTCGGAAATGACGGAAGCCTCTCCGGAGAAAACCGGTGACGCGATCGCAAAAGTCGATACAGGCATAACAGTGCCGCCCGATATATGCGTCTATTCGGAGAACACGGGTCCGAAGCTCGTCTTTGTTCACACCGCAAACACCGGAAGCTCGGCGTACTACCGGCTTGCGTCAAGGATCGGCGATAAGGTCTCGTTTTCGGTGATCGAGCCGTTCAATCTGTATCATCCGAAAGAAGCGCGGTACGGCATAAAAGCGATCGCGGAAAGATATGTTGAGTTCCTCAGGCGCAGTCAGCCGCAGGGACCCTATTATCTCGGCGGCTGGTGCTACGGCGGTGTTATCGCGCACGAAATGGCCTGTCAGCTTGAAAAGGCGGGCGAGGATGTACGGTACCTGTTCATGCTGGATTCACACGCGACCACCGACGAACAGCTCCGGAGCTCATTCAGAGCAATGAGCTCGCAGGTCAACCGGTCATACTTTGAAACAAGCCCGCTGTTCGCCGACCTGAGAGAAGCCGGTATGCTTGAAGATATGATAAGCAATTCCGAGCACTCGTCCGAGGACATGATGAATCACACCCCCTCCGTTTTTCACGGTAACGTCCTGTATTTCAAACCCGACCAGCTTCCGGCTGGAATACCGGAGAAAAGCCGCCGGTACTGGGAGAAGATGATGGGCTTCGAAGCCGGGAACTTTGAGCATTACTGCATTCCGGACAAGCTCCGCATCGTTCATACACCTCACGAGCATGACCTGATGATGGACGACC
>JAFZOA010000117.1 GCA_017550775.1 Ruminiclostridium sp.
TCGTGGACGATATGTACTCCACGGACTACGAGACGACCTTCACGGTCACTCCGGTGAAGCTCGAAAGCGCGCCGCGCCCGGTCTCTGCGCAGTACGCCCTTCGTACCGAAGCGGAGTATTCCGACGGGAGCATAGCCGAGATATTCGACGTTACCTGCGATATCCTCGGTATCACGCCGGGGGTGTCGGAGAGCGGGAAAGTAAAGCTCAACGTCCGGGTGCTGTTCCGGCTTATCGGGAAGTCCTCCGACGGCACGCCCATACTGCTCGACAAGCAGGAGAGCATAGACGCGGAGACGGATATCCCGTCGGAGGAGGTGTTCACGCTCCTTCCGGGGACGTGTGTAACGGGGGTGAGCTACGGCATCACCGGAGATGACCGGGCGGAGCTCAGAGCGCAGGTGAATGTCAGGGGAACAGCCTCGCGGGTGAACACGGTGAACGCCGTGAGCGAGATAACCGTCTGTGAGGACAGACCCAAGCCGAAGGACAGCGAATACGCTCTGCGGCTTTACTTCGCGGACAGCGGCGAGCGGCTCTGGGACATCGCGCGGCGGTATAACACCTCCGTCGGGGCGATAGCCGCCGAGAACGCGGTGGAGGGAGAGACGGTCTCCGGAATGATACTCATTCCGATAAACTGAGAACAACGAAAGGAAACGACAATGAACAGATCAATATATCACGATATCTCCGAGAGGACGGACGGGAATATCTACATCGGGATAGTGGGACCCGTCCGCTCGGGAAAGTCCACCTTCATCAGCAGGTTCATGCAGACTATCGTAATCCCGAACATCGAGAGCTCCTTCCGGCGGGAGCGGGCGGTGGATGAGCTCCCCCAGTCCGCCGCAGGGCGCACCATAATGACCACCGAGCCCAAGTTCGTACCCGAGGACTCGGTTGCGGTACGGCTCGACGACAGCACGGGAATGAACGTGCGGCTCATCGACTGCGTGGGGTACATAGTGCCGAGCGCCATAGGCTACATCGAGAACGAACAGCCGAGAATGGTGATGACCCCCTGGTTCGATACCGAGATACCCTTCAACATGGCGGCGGAGGTGGGGACGCAGAAGGTCATCAACGAGCACAGCACTATCGGTCTCGTCATCACCACCGACGGGAGCATAACCGATATACCGAGGGAGGAGTACGCCGAGGCGGAAAAGCGCGTGATAGACGAGCTTGACAACATCAACAAGCCTTATGCGGTGATACTCAACTGCAAGGAGCCGGAAAGCGAGGCGAGCAAGGCTCTCGCGGCGCAGATGTCGGAGGAGTACGGCAAGCCTGTGATACCGCTCAACTGCACCGTGATAGGGGAGAAAGAAGTGAAGGAGATACTCACCGAGGTACTGCTCCAGTTCCCGGTGAAGGAAATATGCATCAGGATGCCGAAGTGGCTGAACGCGCTCGACAAGGAGCACCGGCTCAAGCGGGAGATATTCTCGGCGATACGGGGCGCGGCGGAGAACATTACCTCGGTGGGCGAGATCGGAAACATCACCGGCTGCATGGACGGGAAGGAGA
>JAFZOA010000118.1 GCA_017550775.1 Ruminiclostridium sp.
AGTCCGTGAGTGTCTGTGGAAGTCGTTATCACCGGCACCGCGCCGACAGCCCACGCGACCTGTTCCGCGAGCAAGTTTGCGCCGCCGATATGCCCGGAGAGCACCGAGACCGCGAACCTTCCGCAGTCATCTACCGCCACCACAGCCGGGTCGGTCACCTTCGAGCGTATGTGAGGTGCGACGGCACGCACGGCTATCCCCACCGAGCTTACGAACACAAGCGCGTCGTACCGGGAAAATATCTCCGCCGTGAGAGCCGACAATTCCGTGAACACTTCCGCGCCCCGGTCGCTGTGCTTATGGAAGCAGAACCGTTTACAGCCGGGCATTCCCGCCGCGATCTTCCCGGAGAGAATGCGCCCGTCCTCGGTGAACGAAATTACCGCTGCGTTCATTTCTCCGCCTTTCTGAACTCCGTCTCAAACGTCTTGTCGTACAGCTTTGAGAGCTCGTGATCGCTCCCGAGCACATTCCCGACAACTATCAGAGCGGTCTTTTTTATCTTGTTTTCAAGAGCCGTTTTGTGAAGTGTTCCGACAGTGCAGCGCATAACTTTCTCGTCAGGCCATGTCGCTTTGTACACTATTGCGGCGGGAGTATCGGGCGCATAACCGCCCTGTAACAGCCGTTCCGAAAGCTCCGCGGTCATTCCCGCACTCAGGAATATCACCATAGTCGTGCCGTGTGCGGCGAAGCTCTCAATGCTCTCGCGCTCCGGAACATCGGTGCGCCCCGCCATTCGGGTAATCACCACGGACTGGGACACGCCGGGAAGGGTATATTCGGCTCTTAGCGCCGCCGCCGCACCGAACATCGAACTCACCCCGGGCGTGACCCGGTACTCTATCCCGAGCTCCTCCAGCCTTTCCGCCTGCTCACGCAGAGCCCCGAACAGCGAGATATCCCCGGTCTGGAGCCGTACCGTGTGCTTTCCCTCGGCCTCGGCTTTCCGCATTACCTCAACTATCCCGTCAAGCGACATTTCGGCGCTGTTCCATATCTCGCAGCCTTCCTTTGCGTAGTCCAGAAGCTCCGGGTTCACAAGCGAGCCCGCGTAAATTATCACATCGGCGGTCTGTAAAAGCTTCATCCCGCGCACTGTTATCAGGTCTGCTGCGCCGCACCCCGCACCTACAAAATCAACCATAATTACACCCCCTTGATCAATTCACAATTCACAATTGTGGTGTCTCCTTGCGGCGACGGGTTTAAAAAGCTCCGCAACCGCCGAGATAACTGTATACTGTAACCTGTAAACTCATCGCGCGTTGTATTCGTGTGAGATAGTGTTTATCAGCTCGTCTGTGTTCGGCGTTTTCACGAGTACGTCGTGCTTGTCCGAGAACATCAGCGCCGCGATCTTCGCCGCACCCTTGACCTTGGCTTCAAGGTAGTACCCCGCGCGCACCGCGAGGATATCCAGCGTTTTCTGCATATATCCTGAGTTGTCGAGAATATCGAGAGCCGCGTCCGTGGTGGCGCAGTCGGGAAGTTTTCTGAGCGTTCCGATATCCGCGCCCGCTAAAACTCCGCAGGTCACAAGCACGTCCATTCTCCCGTCCGCCTGTGCCGAGTGGGTGTTCATTATCCCCGCGCCGAGCTTTACGAGCTTTCCCGTATGTCCTATTATCAGAATCCCGCGAAAGCCGAGTTCAAGCGCTATGTCGATAGCGTCGCCGATGAAGTTGCTGCACTTGACGCTCTTTTCCACATCGAAGGGAAGCGCCCGCGAGATGAAATTTTCACTGTAATTCCCGAGGGTGAAAAACACGTTCTCATGCCCCTCGGCTTTTCTCATGTTTAGCTCTGTCCGTATCGTATCGACGAGCGCGGCGTTACTCATGGGCTCGATTATCCCGCTCGTGCCGATGACGGAGATACCGCCGACTATGCCGAGCCGCGGATTGTATGTCCTTTTCGCGAGCTCGTCACCGCCCGGTATGCTTATCTCGACTGCAAACCCGCCGCCGTATCCGTATTTCTCCGCCGCCTCCGTTACCGCCGCGGTTATCATTTTCCGGGGTACGGAGTTAATGGCGTACTCACCGACAGGCTGGTCGAGCCCGGGCTTTGTGACCTTCCCGATGCCCTCGCCGCCGGTTATAGTTACCCCCTCCGGAGCCTTGGTCACCTTCGCATAGACGAGCACTCCGTTGGTGATATCCGGGTCGTCGCCGCTGTCTTTCCTGACCGCGCACACGGCATATCCGCTTTCCAGCCGCGTTTCGGGAATGTCGAGGGCAAGGGTCACACCTTTCGGGGTAGGGAGCTCCACAGACGTTACCTTCTCCCCCGATAAAACGCACAGTGCCGCGGCTTTTGCAGCTGCGGCGGCGCACGAACCCGTGGTATATCCGCAGCGGAGGTACTTTCCGCCGCGGTATATGTATTCGTTCATCATGTTATACGGTTACCTGTTTCCAAAACTGTAAATGGTGCATTACAAATTGTAAATTGTGATTGAATACGCGGAGCTGTTTTAAATCCGTGCGCTTGCGTTCACCACAATTGTCAATTGTCAATTATCAAATGTTTTCAGAGGTTGTCTGAGTTGAAGATCACTTCGTGGTCATACCATGTGCCCTTCTTGAGGCTCTGTGCCGCGCACTTTATCGGCTCGTCAAGAGCTTCGACGGGAACGGTATAGACGTGCTGACCCTCTGAGTTTTCGGTGAAGGGGATAAGCTCGCTCTCATCGGCGTTTTCCGCGTCGGCCGCAGTTCCCATGTAGAGGTTGTTGAAGCCGGAGCCGCTGAGTGTTATCACCGCCGACATTTCGCCGCCCGAAACAGTAAGTTTGCAGTCAACTACTCTGAACATGGACGAGCTTGAATCCACCTCTATGCTGTATTCGCCGTCGGGAACAGAAGCGTCGGAAACGGACGCGGCAGCACCCGTAAGTGCTGCTGCGTTTGCTACGTGGTCAACGTAGATGTCCTGAATTGCTTCTAATTCGCCGAGACCGCGGAGAATGGGAACTACCTCAAATCCTTCCGCTTCAAGGATAGATTTCCAGGAGTCCTCCTCGTCGCCCGCCATATCGTTGTTTGCGTGGTCGCCCGCAACTACCATGAGCGGTTCGAGAACTACGCGCTTGTAGCCGCCGTCCTTTGCGAACTGTACAACGTTCTCAATCGAAGGCTCGGCTTCTACCGTGCCTATGCAGTAGTTGGTCATGCCCGCTTCCGTGAGCATATCCTGGAGCTTCGCGTAGGTCGCGTTCGCCTCATGCTCGGTGCCGTGACCCATGAACACGATAGCGGTCTCGCCGTCGTCGTACTCTGCGGTCGCTTCGGTTATCGCGTCGATAACTCTCAGGTAGTCCTCGTCGCTTGTGAGCAGGGGATCGCCTACCTTGATGCTGTTGAACAGGATAGAGCATCCATTTACGGCTTCCATGAGGTCGTCGTACTCATAGCCGCTCATGATGTGGGTCGGCTGAACGATGATGTCCTTAACGCCGTCAAGAATAAGGTTTGCGAAAGCGTCCTCAACATTGTCTATCTCGATGCCGTCACGCTCCTTGAGCTTGTCGATGATGATCTGGCTCGTGAATGCGCGGCGTACCTCGTTGTCGGGGAAGGCTTCACGCACAGCGTTCTCGATCGCGCCGATAGTCGCCTCGCGGCTGTCGTTGTAGCTTGTACCGAAGCTTACCATAAGTATCACGGGGTTGAAGTCGCTGAGCGGTCTTGCGTTGGCAACATGGTCAACGTAGATGTCCTGTATCGCCTCGATCTCGCCGAGTCCGCGAAGAACGGGAACTACCTCAACGCCTTCCGCTTCAAGGATAGATTTCCACGAATCCTCCTCGTCGCCCGCCATATCGTTGTTTGCGTGGTCGCCCGCAACTACCATGAGCGGTTCGAGGACTACGCGCTTGTAGCCGCCGAGCTTCACGAAATCCACCACGTCGTCGATAGAGGGGTCAGCTTCGACTGTGCCTACGAAATAGTTGGTCTTGCCCGCTAAGGAAAGAACGAGCTGGAGCCCGATGTATGTGGAGTTTGCCGGGTGCTCGGTGCCGTGACCCATGAATACGATAGCGGTCTCGCCGTCATCGTACTCCGCGGTCGCGTCGGTTATCGCGTTGGCGACATTCACATAATCGTCGTCGCTTGTGAGCAGGGGAGCGCCTACCTTGATGCTGTCGAACAGATCGGCCTTCTCCCTTACTACCTCCATAAGATCGTCGTACTCAAAGCCGCTCATGACGTGGGTAGGCTGAACGATAAGCTCGGAAACGCCGTCCGCTTCGAGGCGGTCGAAGGCTTCCTCAACGTTGTCGATCTCGATGCCGTCACGCTCCTTGAGCTTGTCGATGATGATCTGGCTCGTGAATGCGCGGCGTACCTCGTTGTCGGGGA
>JAFZOA010000119.1 GCA_017550775.1 Ruminiclostridium sp.
AGCGCGACATAGTTGTTGAGCGCCGCGTCCACGGAGCCTGCTCCCACGCCATAGGGAACCACGAACAGGAACAGCATCCAGTACTCTGTCGAAAACGAAAATCCGACAAGTCCGATCACTGTCAGCAATATCGAGCAGACGACTATCCACTGTGTTCTGATCTTTCGTATCAGATACGGGGCGATAAGCGCCGAGATTATCGTCATGAACGATATCGACATCGAGACATATCCCGCGTATGACGACGGCACGCCGAAGTCCGTCTGCATGGTCGGCCAGCCCGAACCGAGCAATGAATCCGGCAATCCGAGACTCACAAATGCGAGGTATATCACCGCAAGCAGCAGAACAGTCATAGTTACTTACCTCCGGGGGATTTTCTTTTACATGGTCAATTCTTTGAAACTGCTTACGGATAGAGAAAAAGTTCTGTCTCCGTCGGTTTGGTTCCCGTTATACCTTTTTTCCCTGTTCGACACTCTTTATCTCGTCTTTTGAAGCGCCCTTCAAGGCGTAGGTGTCAAAGGCGGGCTCGTGCGGCAGCGTGATCTCGATATTCGTGATCTTGTCGAAATACGCGGTCCCTCTTTCCATTGAAACATCAAATACATGACCGCCCTTTTTTCTGTCTTCCGAAATGAAATGCAGATGCCACCCCGAAGCGTTGATGCTGTCCATATAGTCGGGATAATAAACACAGACCAGCGTGCCGTTTATATCATCAAAGAAGAAATCTTTCTGAGTTTCGCTCAGCGCGTCTTTAAGCGTTACATGATGTGCTCTGTAACCCGATTCGCTTCGCGCACTCACTCTCCTGAAGCTGCCGTCGATGCGGACTATATGCATACTGTTCAGACCGTAATTCTCTTCAATGCGAAGGTCGAGCAGACCTTTAAGCTTTTCGATGCTGTCTGCTCCGCCTATCTCACAGAATCTGTCCTCTTTGAAGAATGTCACGGACGAGAACGGAACTCCGATCTCACCGTCCGCCTCGCTTACATCTCCCTTTTCGTCGGCTCTGTAACAATGACCGTCAACAACTATCATCTCGCCGTTTACGTCCTCAAATGTCCCGAGCCCTATGTCACCGTGCCGCATCAGTTCCCCGACATTTATGACCGCTCTCGAATAGCCCAGCGCCAGCGCCTGCAGAGTCGAGACCTGAAATATTTTTGCATTAACCTCTGGACTCATAATTACGTATCGTGCTCCTTTTCCTTACAACTTTCCGTCGTGCATACGGCTTTATTATTTTACCACATTTTTCATAGTTTTTCAACCGTTTCACAGTAATTTTTAGCAATGGTCACGCCTAAGGAAACTGTCATATACAATAAGAACTCCCCCGCCTTTTGCCGGGAGAGCTTCTTAAACTCCGTGAAGAAGTTACTTGTTCTTTCTCTTTCTCGATGTTATAACCGCGAGCCCACCGCAAGCAAGCATTGCCATGAACATTCCTCCGACAGCAACGCCTGTATTCGGGTTGCTGTCTTCGGCAAGGTAATAGCCGGCAACATTATCCTCGGTGGGATCGTCCACGGCGGAATCGTCCACGGCGGGATCACCTTCAGCGAGATCATCCGCGACGGGATTGTCTTCGACGATTATCGCGTAGGTCGACGAATAATCACCGAGAATAATGTTGACCGTTGCTCTGTTGGCAATTTTAATGCCCTCGGAAGCAGTTATTCATCCGCTGACATAATATGTTCCATACTCTAATACTACGGGTCCTGTGGCGTTAGTCATGTTGGAATACTTACTTGTTTCGCACTCCACAAGCTGCATAGTATTAAGATCCATATCTAAGTACTTTACAGTATCGGCCGCCCCCGCGGTCACGCCGAATCCCACCATGCACGAAATTATCATGCACAATGACAGGAACACGCTTAAAATTTCCGTTCTCGTTCGTTTCATTGTTTTGTTATCCTTTCTGAATTTAATTCAAAACACCAATAACCGCAGTTATACTATGGTCATGAGCGTGATAGCCAGTATTGAGTTCGTAGCATGACAAAAATCGCAGTTAAGCTGCTGGGCTGATGCAGGTATATCAAGCACAAATAGTGCTGTCAAGCCTCCTTCTGTGAAAGATACACCTATATCTTGTATATTATGGCGCAAAATGCAAGGTTTTATGTTAAAATCGTGTAAAAAACGGCTGAGTGCGGGTTTACGCTCAGCCGGAAGGGGTCATTCGGTTGTCATTATGTCGGGCATGCGAAGCGTTAGTAAGTACGATTTGTATTGCCTCGCCCAAAAGCTCGACTAAGAGAGGTGACGGTGAAAAACTCCCCTTCTCCTCAAATGAGCGGCGGATCAGACACTTGATTTTTTGGGTATGTTGTGGTATAATTGTTTTGATAGAGTAAAATTGCGTGTTTTCACGCGGAGGAATTGTATGAAAAAGATAGTTTCGATCATAGCGGCACTCGCGGTCATAATATCCGCGGCGTCGTGCTCAAACGGAAACAATACGCCGGTCTCATCGGCATCGGAAACTACCCCGGTGTCGGAACAGGAAAAAACTTCGGAAACAACAACGGGCTCTCCTGCGGAAACGTCGGCTGAAACCGAAGCTCCCGCTGTTACTGCGGAGAAATCCGACAGCCCGAAGTACGAGACCTACGCTGCAATGTCTTCCGAGGAGATAACCGTCTCCCTCACCCTCGAACAGAAGGCTTCACAAATGGTCATGCCCGCGATCTACAATGTCTCCGTTGACGACATGAGAACCGGCGACTACGGAAGTATCCTCTCCACCGCGGGCTGTATCGGCTCGGAAGCGTGGGCGGACACCGTTGACGGCTTCCAGAAAGCGGCGATAGCGTCCGAAGCGGGTATCCCCT
>JAFZOA010000120.1 GCA_017550775.1 Ruminiclostridium sp.
CAATGCCTGCACGCCCGGCATATCGGCTTCAAGCACCCGATAACGGGGGAGTGGCTGGAGTTTGAGAGCGGGCTTCCCGAATACTTTACAAAATTTCTTCGGACGATAAACAAGTGATATTATGAAAAGCACAGAACGCTTCATCATACTTGATGAAACATATCTTCCGCAGATGGCGGAACTTTATAAGCGGGCATTTTCGGGTGATCCGTGGAACGACGACTGGAGCGATCCCGTTCAGCTTGCGGAGTATATGAAGGAGATATCCTGCTGTTACAGCGCGCTCAACTACGGGCTGCTGGAGGGTGATGATCTCATCGCTCTTTCTGTCGGAAGGATTCACCACTGGTGGTCGGATACGGAGTATGTTATCGAAGAATTCTGCGTTTCTCCCGATATACAGGGCAGGGGAACCGGAACACGGTTCATGGAGATGATAGAAGAGGACGTGAAAAAGCGCGGACTCAAGGGCATCTTTCTCCAGACGGACGATGACAAGCCGGCTTACCGGTTTTACAGAAAAAACGGATTTCGTGACCTGCGCGCTCATGTGAGCTTATATAAAGATCTGGACTGATTATATGAATTTCAAAGACGTATTGATAGTTACCGACATGGACGGAACTCTGCTCGACGACGACAAGAACATCGCGGCGGACGATATCGCGGCGATAAACGAGTTCCGCGCGGGCGGAGGGCTTTTCGCGGCGGCGACCGGGCGCGGCGTCGCAATGGCAAAGCGCATCATAGACGAGCTCGGGATAGTCACGCCGAGCGTGATATTCAACGGCGCGGCGGTGTACGATTTCGCGGCGGACAGATTTCTCTGGCACAGCGATATGCCGGACATAGCGAACACCTATATCCGGATGCTCGAAAAGGAGTTCCCGGATATCGGGGTGGAGATACTTCACGAAAAGGAAGTCTATGTGACAAACAACAATCAGACCGTTGTGGAGCACATGGCGTTCGAGAAGCTCACTCCCGTTTACCGCGAGCTTTCCGACGTGCCGGGTGAGGGAAGGCTCAAAGTGCTTATCGCGTACCCGCCGGAGAAGATGCAGCGGGTGATAGAGTTCACGCAGGAGCACTGCATGGAAGGCGTGAACTGGGTTCACAGCTCACCGATGTACTACGAGATGCTCCCCGAGGGGATAAGCAAAGCGTCTGGCGTGCGCAGGCTGAGAGATATACTGCATTTTCAGGACAAGTTCATCGTCGCGGCGGGGGACTACGGCAACGACAAGGCGATGATCGAGGAAGCCGACCTCGGCGTTGCGGTGGCGAACGCTCTGGACAGCGTGAAGGAAGCCGCGGACCTGATCGTGCGCGACAATAACAGCTCGCCGATGAGGGAGATAATTGAGTATGTGCGAAAGCTCCCCGAACGTGACGTACCCGGTTTTCGCAGAATGCGGCGCTTCAAACAGGAGGTCTCCCGCGGGGAATGTGTGAGAATACTTACCGAGGAAAAGCGCGGGGTGCTCGGCGTGAACGGCGATAACGGCTATCCGTATGCTGTACCGGTGAACTTTTACTATGACAGCGAAACGGAGAAGATATACTTTCACTGCGCAAAGGCGGGTCACAAGCTTGACGCGATGCTTGCGGACGACAGGGTGTGCTTCACGGTATATAACACGGGATATCGGAAAGAGGACTGGTCGTACTATGTAACAAGCGTTATCGTGTTCGGGCGGGCAAAGGTCATGACCGACAGGGACGAAATGCTTGAAAAGATACGCAGTCTCGGCCTGAAATACTACCCGACGGCTCCCGAGGTCGATGAGGAGATACGCAGGGACTTCGACCGGGTGAACATGGTAGAGATAACAATTGAACAAATGACCGGAAAGTTTGTACATGAGAAATAGGGGGGAGAAGCAATGTTCGGTCTGTCCGGGAAAAAGCAGCCGCTCCCGTCTCTCGACACGGGAAAGCTCGACGGTATGGCGCAGGACGGAAAAACGCTCCGGCTGTTGCTTACCGACCCGATACCGTGGGAGGGTAGCCTCCCGGAGCACGAGCATCTTAAACAGCTTCAGGAGAAGATCAACAACTACATCGTTTTCTATGAGGACAAGCAGTATAAAGGTGCGTATCCCGACTTTGAGCCGGACGGAGCGGTGATAGAGATACACTTTAAATATGCGTTCGCCGAGAATTGCGGAAAATTCCTGAACGCAGTGAACAATCAGATCGCGGGGAGCGGGATCACCGTGATATCACAAATATCCGAACAGAATTGAAGGAATCCAAGAATGCTGAGATTAAGACCCTACAACAGAAACGACGCGGGGAGCATTGTAAGCTGGATAAAGAGCGAGAGGCTTTTCAGGTATTGGTGCGCGGACAGGTTTGAAAGCTACCCGATAACCGCGGACGACCTCAACGCCCAGTACGACGCGCTCGAAGAGTCGGGCGGCATTTACCACTTCACAGCCTACGACGAGAGCGGTATCGTCGGACATATAAACATACGCTTCCCGGAGCCGGGAAATATCGACACGGTACGCTTCGGCTACGTTATCATCGACGACAGCAGGATAGGACAGGGGCTCGGTAAAGAGATGATACAGCTTGCTTTGCAGTATTCTTTCGATATAATGAAGGCGAAAAAGGTCACTATTGGCGTCTTTGCCGAGAACAAGGCGGCTCTCGGCTGCTATCTGTCCGCGGGCTTTACGGACACCGGAGTATCGGAAAAGTTCACTTATCACGATGAAGAGTGGACTTGTAAGGAGCTTGAGTACAGTATATAAACAAATCATTATATAATCATCAATTCACAGCTGTTCGCTTTCGCCCGCGTTAGCGGCAAACAGCGGAAAGGAAAGGTCAAAATGGACGCAAAACTCAAAAAAGATCTCGAGATCACAGCGACAAAGGTGCGTATGGGCATCATCGAGGGCGTGTACAACGCAAAGGCGGGTCACCCGGGCGGTTCTCTCTCCGTCGCGGACACCCTCACCTACCTGTACATGCACAGAATGCACGTTGACCCGCAGAACCCCGATATGGAGGACAGGGACAGGCTCGTGCTCTCGAAGGGACACACCGCTCCCGCACTTTACGCCGTTCTCGCGCAGCGCGGATTTATCCCCGTAGAGGAGCTCAAAACTCTCCGCAAGCAGGGCTCGCGCTTACAGGGTCACCCGTCCCTCGGCAAATGCCCCGGTATCGACATGAGCACCGGCTCGCTCGGTCAGGGCGTTTCGGCGGCGTGCGGAATGGCGCTTTCGGGGAAGATATCCAACGAGAGCTACAAGGTGTATGCTATCCTCGGCGACGGTGAGATCGAGGAGGGTCAGGTATGGGAGTCCGCAATGTTCGCGGCGCACTATCAGCTCGACAATCTCGTGTTCGTGGTGGATAACAACAACCTCCAGATCGACGGCGAGATCAGCAAGGTCATGAACCCGTACCCGATAGATCAGAAGTTCGAGGCGTTCGGCTGGCACGTCATCAACATCAACGGCCACGACTTCGACCAGATCGAAAAGGCGTTCGACGAAGCCGAAAAGGTTGCAAATCAGCCTACCGTTATTATCCAGAAGACAACAAAGGGCAAGGGCGTTTCCTACATGGAGAACAACGTTTCGTGGCACGGCGCGGCTCCGAACGAGGAGCAGTACAACATCGCCATGAACGAGCTCAGAGAGCAGCTCGCGAAGCTTGAGAAGTAAGGAGGACAACGATATGGATAAGAAAGCTACTCGTGAAAGCTACGGCGAAGCGCTCTGCAAGCTCGCCGAAATTCGCCCCGACCTTGTGGTTCTCGACGCGGACTTAGCCGCGGCGACCAAGACAGGTATATTCAAGAAGGCGTACCCCGAAAAGCACTTTGACTGCGGTATCGCGGAGGCCAATATGATGGGTGTCGCGGCGGGTATCGCTACGACAGGAAAGCTCGTGTTCGCGAGCTCCTTCGCTATGTTCGCTTCCGGACGCGCGTTTGAGATCGTGCGCAACAGCATAGGCTACCCGAACCTTAACGTCAAGATCGGCGCTACACACGCGGGTATCTCCGTGGGTGAGGACGGCGCTTCCCACCAGTGCTGTGAGGATATCGCGCTCATGTCCGTTATCCCGAACATGACGGTCATCAACCCCGCCGATCATGTGGAAGCGACTGCGGCTGTGCTGGCAATGGCGGACTACAAGGGACCGACTTATATGCGCTTCGGCCGTCTCGCGGTGCCGGTGTTCAACGATCCCGACACATATAAGTTCGAGGTCGGCAAGGGCGTTACCGTAAAGGACGGCAAGGACATCACGATCATAGCTACCGGTCTTATGGTAGCGGAAGCGATAGAAGCCGGCAAGGCTCTCGCGGAGCAGGGTATCGACGCGCGCATCATCAATATCCACACGATCAAGCCTATCGACCGCGAGATCATCGAGAAGGCGGCACGCGAGACCGGTAAGATCGTAACTGTCGAGGAGCACAGCGTTATCGGGGGCTTAGGCTCGGCGGTAGCGTCGGTGGTCACCGAGACATACCCCGTTCCGGTCATCAAGATCGGCGTGAAGGACGTGTTCGGCCACTCGGGTCCGGCGGTAGCGCTGCTGAAGGAGTTCGGTCTGTCGGCGGAGAACATCGTGGCGACGGCAAAGGCAACTCTCGGGCGCTGACGCGCTGTGGGGGAGAAAACTTTTCCTAAAGGAACAGTTTTCTCCCCCACGCCCCCTTTTTCAAAAGGACTTTATTCAAGGGGAGTCAAAATTATTATAACAGAAAAGCAGCCCCTTCCGGAGCTGCTTTTTGTTTGTGTTTTACCGGGCTTACTTGAGCTCTGCGAAGTACTTGATAGTTCTTACCATCTGAGATGTGTAGGAATTCTCGTTGTCGTACCAGGAAACTACCTGAACCTCATAGAGGTCGTCAGCGATCTGTGCAACCATGGTC
>JAFZOA010000121.1 GCA_017550775.1 Ruminiclostridium sp.
ATGGTTGCGATGACGAGACGGAGCTGACCGAAGATGATGTCCTTTGCGAGCTCCTGTATCTGCTGCATTTTCAGACCGAGCAGTCTCTCGGCCGCATTCTGCATAACACCGGGCTCGGTGGAAATGCCGACCGTGAAGCTTGACGGAACATCAACACGAATGTTCTGCTTTGAAAGCGCGTTGCGAAGATCGACGTTGATCGAGATAGGTGTAAGATCCATGTACTGATAAGACTGGATTATCGGTACGATGAACGCGGCACCGCCGTGGATACAGCGTGCGCTTCTCGCCTGACCCGCCTTGTCGCTTCCGACTTTACCGTAGATAACGAGTATCTTGTCGGACGGACACTTGCGGTAACGCGAAAGTATTCCCGCGAACAGTGAAAACACGATGATGACACCGATCACTATCGCAACGATGATGATAGGATCCATAAGATCTCCTCCTTTAAAATGCTTGGTTTATATTGTACAGCTGAAACGCTGACGATATACCTTTACTGCTTGTTTTCCGTGACGTGGATGCTTCCCACCGACATCACATACGCTCCGAATATGTCAAGCTTTTCCTTTGCGACCGATTTGAACTGTCCGGAAAAAGCTTCCTCGCCGGCGGCCGCGTCGTACTGTCCCACCGCTTCCTCCATTGCCGCTCCGAGAGCTTCCTCCAGCGTCTCCGAGATAGCGTCCTGCGACACTCCGTGGAATGTCGGTGCGAACACCTGCAGCTTATCCTCCGGGAAGCACACCGTCACCGATGCGGCGGCGCGGTAGATCCTGCCGTCGCCCGCTTCCCTTCCGTCACAGATCGCGTTGAGCTGGAACGGCACCTTGGTTATGTAGAAATACTTTCCGCGAAGCGACATCGTATTCTCACCGTATCTCGGGCTTTTGTGCGAAACAGAGTAATTCCCGTCGCGGTAGAGTATGCGGTAGCAGTTTTCGTTCTTTTCCTCGTACGCGTGTTCTCTCGGCAGAAAAATGACGAGACAGGCGAGTCCGCCCAATACCACAAGCGTTATAAAGCCCCAGAACAACAGGTCAACAGAATCTATTTCCATACGTCACACTCTTTCGACAACGAGCAGATTGCCCGACCTTATATCTATCACTCTTATAGGGGTGCCGTCGGGGAGAACTTCGCTCCCGTCGGTTATAGCGTCAAATTCCACGAGTCTCTCTCCGCTCGAAACGCTCACCTTGCCTTTGCCGCGTCCCTCGGACGGTATCACGAGATACACCGTTCCCTTCGCTCCGAGCAGATTGTTCACATTAAGAGTACCGTTCTGCGCGAGCTTCTTCGAGAGCTGCAATATCTTTGCGACACCGTACATCGACGCAAGTCCAAGTACAAACCCGACTATGATCGCAAGCACCGCGATCTTCGAGAGCGTGTATGTAACCAGAGCCGCCCATCCGAACACACAGAAGAAGGTTATGATACCCTGTACCGTGAAGAAGTTCATGGTGCCGATGTCGCCGTGAGCGCTTCCGTCGCCGTAGTTTACATCCGGCACATCGCCGCTCCCGTTTCCGGTATCAAAATCGGCGGCTGAGGTATCGGTATCGGCGCTTATATGTATATCGGTGACATCCGCGCTGATGTCGCCGCCCATATCCGCACCGCCGCCGTCGAAGCCGGAGGTGTCGCTCGGATTTACGCCCGTGCCGTCATGCCCGAAGCCGAGTATTATCATTATGACCTGTATAAGCAGAATGACCGTCGAAGGTATAGCGACACAGAACAGTATCTGCTCGATACTTTCAAGCTCGCTCCACCAGGCTGTGAACCATTCCATATAAACACTTCCTTTCTCAAAAGAAAACGGCTGTGTAAATTCTATTTACTATCATTATACCACATTTTCCGTCCATGTCAATATTTTATTGTTCGATTTTTGAAAATCGTGATACTGCACAATCACATATAAACAATTTAAGCAATATGCCGAAATTGCAAAAAAGTTACAAAAGCTATTGCATTTTGAGAATTTGTATGGTAAAATCATAAGTAAATAAGATTTACGTTAAATCGTATATTCGGAAAGGGTGAACGATATGTTGCTGGTAACTACGGAATTTGTCGCGGGTCACGAGATCGAGATGCTCGGGCTTGTAAAGGGAAGCACTATCCAGACCGTCAATTTCGTCCGGGATTTCGGTGCGAGCCTTAAAACTATAGTCGGCGGCGAGCTCAAAAACTATACCGAGATGATGGACAACGCCCGCCGTATAGCGACTGACAGAATGATCTTTGAAGCCCAGTCGCTCGGTGCCAACGCGATCGTAGGCGTGCGCTATACCACCTCTTCTATCATGCAGAGCGCCGCTGAAGTCATGGCATACGGCACGGCAGTACGGATAAGACAGTGACAATCGTCACATACAGCAGAAAGGGGGTGCGTCCATGGACTCGGCAGAACTCGGAAAGCGTATCAAGGAAGCAAGACTCGCCCGCAAGATGACGCAGGCGGATGTGGTCGGCGATTTCATCACAAGAAATATGTTGAGCCAGATCGAAAGCGGTACGGCTAATCCGTCGGTCAAAACACTCACCTACCTCGCAAAGGTGCTCCAGCTCCCGGTAAATTACCTTCTCCCCGACGAGCTTGAGACCTACGACGACAGCGAGAACGCGTCCAACAAGGATGTCGAAGCGCTGATACGAATGAAAAGCGCCTACAAGCAGGGCAGCTACACCGCCGCAGCGGAGGTGGCATCGCCGTTCGCGGAGGACACCGGAAATATTGTTTACGACGAGGCGTGCTCCGTGCTTGCGATGTCTTATTTTGAACTCGCAAAAGCGGCCGACGATCCGAAAGAGGGCATCGCGTTCGCAAAGAAAGCCGAAGAGTACGCGCAGAAGGGCATATTCGCCAAGCGCGAGATAAGAGCCTCGGCTGTTCTGCTCATCGACGAGCTATCGGATAAGCTGTGATCTATCCACACCGCATAAAAGCAGGCAGACAACGGGAATACCGCTGCCTGCCTTTTTTATTATAAAAGCGAAAATCCCGGTCCCGGTCTCCGACACCGGAGCTGTTCATGAGCGCGGAGCGCCACTCCGGTGTTTTCCGCTTTTTAACAGTATATGCGATACCCGACGGGGTGTGCGTTTCCGCATCAATTCTTTCGGGACGGCACGACCGGAGCGTATTATAATGAAAATAGTACAATTAATGGGCTGTTTTTACCGAAAAATTCTAACTTCGGATACCGTTTTTTGCAAAAACCGTCTTCCTTTTTTCGACAAAACGTGGTATAATATAAACGATTATGTATTCCACAGGGGATGAGAACATGACATTTGAAGAAAAGCTCGACCGGGCAAAGGCCGGAAGCCGCGCCGCTTACGAATCGGCGTGTCTCGGTACGGTAGATAAACTCTATGCCGCAGCCCTCGTCGCACTGAAAAACGATACAGCCGCATACAATACCGTCATAGCGGCGATCAACGACGGATATACCGGCATAACCCGCATAAAGGACGAGCGCCACCTGCGTTCGTGGCTCGTTCACGAGCTGACCAAGAATGCCGTGGACAAGCTGAAGGAGCTCAGAGCCGGCGGTACGGCATACGCTGCGGAGGGCGACTTCTCCGCAACAGAAAAGCTTTCGGACGTGGAAAGACTCGTGTTTGCAGTGTCCGCAGTATTCGGATACGGCACAAGGGAGATATCTGTGCTTACGGGAATGTCCGAAAGCACTGTAAGTGAAAAGCTCGGCTCGGCAAAGACAAGACTCGGCGGAGAATACGGCGCAGTAAGCAAAGCCGCGTCCGAATGCAGAGCTCCGTCCTCTCTGCGCGGGAAGTATACCGCGTTTGACGAGTCGATAGCAAGGATAGAAGCCGAAGAGCGAGCTCGGGCGGAAGCCGAAGAGCGAGCTCGGGCGGAAGCCGAAGAGCGGGCTCGGGCGGAAGCCGAAGAGCGGGCTCGGGCGGAAGCCGAAGAGCGGGCTCGGGCGGAAGCCGAAGAGCGGGCTCGGGCGGAAGCCGA
>JAFZOA010000122.1 GCA_017550775.1 Ruminiclostridium sp.
TTAATGGCATTGTGCACTTCTTTTGTAAGATTATCCTTCTCGTTTTTAGGATATGCAGTCAAGAGATAAATCTTTTCGTAGAAAGCAAAGTCAATATAGATAATCCTTGTACTGCCGCAAGTGATATAATAGCGTGTGTAGATTTATATATTATTCATTATACAATCAACAGCAATATAATGGAAGTATTCAGATTATCTGATTATTTGCAGTTTTGGAAAAACCAGTAATGATAAAACAAAATAAGGCGTGCTTGCCGGTTCTACCCAAAGGCAAGCACGTCTTCGTTTACATTGTAGATTTTCTAATCAGCATCTCAAAACCGAGCACTGTCTCGCGTGATGTTTCCTTGCCTTCGAGCATATCGAGCAGCAGGGAAGCTGCGGTCGAGCCGAGGTCGCTTGCACGGAAATTCAGCGCCGTTATCGGTGGAGAGTACATATCAAGATATATGCTGTTATAGAATGATGCAACTTTTATATCGCGCGGAATTGTCTTTCCGATAGCCGCGAGAAGATTGATCGTGTACATACAGATCATGTCGTCGCCGCAGATGACACAGCTGCAGCCGCGCTGGAGCAGGTCTTCTATGACCCGGCGAAGTCGCAGTTCGCTGTTCACACCGAGGAACACAGTCTGTCCCGGTATCGGCTGTCCCGCGCCTTCAACTGCACGCACAAATCCCTCGTAACGGCTGCGGTTAACTGTCTGATCCATGCTTCCGAGAATAAGACCGAGCTTGTCGGCGCTGTTGTTCATCAGAAGATATGAAGTCAGCTCATAGCAGCCTTCGTTGTGTGCGCTGTCAATGGTTATTGCATCAAGGTCGGAGCTTTGACCTACCGAAACATAAGGTATCTTTGTTTCTGACAGAAGCTGCTCCATGCTTCCGCCCTGAAGCGGGCGTGTGATTATGATACCGTCTGTCTTGTGACTGTTCAGCACGCGAATGAGCTGAGAATGGTCACTTTTTTCTACTCCGATGACCATTGTGTCATAGTTCCTGAGAGCGCAGCATTTATTGATACCCATAAGACAATCCTGAAAGAACGGTGCTTCCGATTCTCCGTCGTCCACGGGAATAATCACGCCGATATTGCATGTCTTTTTCTCTGCAAGACTGAGCGTCGTCATATTTGGCGAATAGTTCATCTTGCGGATACACTCAATCACCCTGCTGCGGGTCTCGGCGCTCACTCTTCCCTTTCCGGATATCGCCCTTGAAACGGTCGTTTTGGAGATCCCGAGCTTACGCGCGATGTCATCAAGCTGAACGGTTTTACTGTTAGTGTTCATTCGATCACTTCTTGTTCTTCCTGTTTTTCTTCTTGTCGTCCGACTTCCCGGCGGCAGGAGTTTCCTGCTTTTTCGGGACTGCTACGGCGTTCTCCACCGCGAGGTTCCTGCCGTCTTCGGGGTCAAATACGTTTACTGTACGTTCTCTGAGCGTGAACGCGAATTTTTTTCGTCTGATGAGCTCTGTTTGCTCCTCGTCGGTCATATCCGCGATCTGTACGCGAAGTATCACATCTTTTCCGAGCTCACAGCACGCGTGGATATGCAACTCGCTTCCCATCATTTCGGTGACCTTGATCTCCGCGCTTACAGAGTTTGGCGTACCGTCGGCGCACAGTATAAGGTTCTCGGGGCGAACGCCGAGGATTGCTTTGGCGGGCACGTTATCTCTTTTTTTCAGAGCATCATTTATATGAGCAGGAAGAGCTACCTTTGCGTTTCCGATATACGCAGAATAGTTTTCGGTTTCTTTTTTGAGCTCACAGTCGAAGAAGTTCATCTGCGGAGTTCCGATAAATCCGGCAACAAACAGGTTCGCAGGGTGATTGAAAAGCTCCTGCGGTGTGCCGACCTGCATAACATAGCCGTCCTTCATGATGACGATGCGGTCGCCGAGAGTCATAGCCTCGGTCTGGTCGTGGGTGACATAAATGAAGGTAGTCTGTATCTTTTCGCGAAGGAGGATTATCTCGGCACGCATCTGGTTTCTGAGCTTCGCGTCGAGGTTTGAGAGAGGTTCATCCATAAGGAACACCTTCGGTACTCGCACGATAGCGCGTCCGATAGCGACACGCTGACGCTGACCGCCCGAAAGCTGCTTCGGCTTGCGCCCGAGAAGCTCGGTGATACCGAGTATCTCCGCCGCCTCGCACACCTTCTGGTGAATCTCGTCGTTTTTCACTCTGCGAAGTCTGAGTCCGAACGCTATGTTCTCATAAACGCTCATGTGCGGATACAGCGCATAGTTCTGGAATACCATCGCTATGTCCCTGTCCTTGGGTTCCATATCGTTCACGACATTTTCGCCTATTGAGATCTCACCGCCGCTTATGTCCTCAAGACCCGCGATCATACGCAGTGTCGTGGACTTTCCGCAGCCGGAAGGACCTACAAGAACGATGAATTCCTTATCCTTTATCTCAAGATTGAAATCATGTACGGCAACAAATCCGTTATCGTACTGTTTTTTAACATTTCTAAGCTTTACCTCTGCCATAATAATCTCCTTATCCCTTTACGGCTCCGCCGGTCACACCTTCGACATAATACTTCTGAAGCGCCATGAACAGTGCGGTTATCGGTATGGATACAAGCAGACCGCCGGCGCAGAATATCGTGAAGTAGTTGCTTATATGCTCCTTGTCGAGCCATTTGTAAAGTCCGACGGCTACGTTGTACGCTTCCTCATGACCGAACGTTATAAGCGACGCGTACATGAAATCGCCCCATGGAGCTATGAACGCCATCATTATCGTGTAGATGATTATCGGCTTTGCCATAGGCATTATGATCCGGAAGAACACGCGTGCTCTCGATGCGCCGTCTATACGTGCAGCCTCGTCGAGCGACTTAGGTATAGTGTCAAAGAATCCCTTTGCGATGTAATATCCCATACCGGAGCTTGCAGCGTAGATGAGGATAAGTCCCGGAACGGAATTCTCGCTCGTAAGCCCGAAAAGCTTGAGTATAAAATAAGTTGCGATCATCGAAAGGAAGCCCGGGAACATTCCGAGCACGAGCATAAGGTTCATTATGAACTTTCTGCCCTTGAATCTCATTCTTGAAAGTGCGTAAGCCACACACAGAACGATCACGCTCTGTAATACAGCATTGAACAGCGCGATTATGAACGTGTTCAGATACCAGTGCCAGAACGGGGTCTTTGTCGAGAGAAAAATGAAGTTGTCAAACGTCCATTCCTTCGGGAATATGTAAGTGACCATTGACCTCGACTCGCCGCGGAACGCCTGGAAAACAAGGTAAATGAACGGTATCAGCCATATAAGGCAGAGCACGGTAAGGAAGATATAAATGATTATGCGCGTAACGCGTTCCTTACCCGACTTGCTCCTGTATTTTTTCTTTTCACTCACTGGAAGTCCTCCTCATTCTTCATTGCGGGAGATACGTTGTAAACGATAAGCGAGATGACCGCAACTACCACGAATACGAGAATACCTATAACCGCAGCGATCTTATAGTCGTTGTTGGTCACGGTAAGAGAATAGAGCCATGTGATAAGAAGGTCGGTACCGCCCGCGCCGCCTTCATAAGCCATCGTTTTAGGCTGGCCGGCGGTGAGCAGGTAGATAACGTTGAAGTTGTTGATATTCGCCGTGAAGCTTGTAAGCAGGTATGGCCCCGTTACGAAAAGCATATACGGTAATGTTATCTTAGTGAACTGTTTTATTCCGGAAGCACCGTCGATCTTTGCACTCTCATAGAGGTCCGCGGGAATGTTCATGAGTACGCCCGTCGCTATCAGCATAAGGTATGGTATGCCGACCCAGAGGTTTACGACGAGCACCATTATCCTCGCCATATCCTGTGTCGTCCAGAACCCTATCGCCTCACTGATCCAGTGTAGCTGATCCTTCAATACTCCGTTGACAATACCTTCGTTCGCGAACATCTTCGATACCAGCAGCAGCGATACGAACTGCGGCACGGCAATAGTCATGACAAGAACGGTTCTGAAGACTTTCTTGAACTTGATGCCCTTGCGGTTGATGCATATAGCGACGAACATTCCGAGGAAGTAGTTCGAGAATGTCGCAACAAGCGCCCATATCATCGTCCAGATAAGTATCTCGCGGAACGTGTAAGCGAACTTGTCGTTTCCGGAAGCGTCCGACGCCAGCATGGTCTGGAAGTTGTCCCAGCCGACCCAGCCGAAAAGCTTATCCGGCGGAAGATGAGAATAGTCGTAGTTCGTGAATGCTATCAATATCATGAAGAATATCGGTATGACCGTAAATATCGTGATACCGAGGAGCGGCACAGCAAGAAGAGTCTTGTAATACTGTTCATCCGCGAGGGATTTGAGATCGTTCTTGAACGACTTCGGGCGAACGCCCTTTTCAATGAGCTTCTGAGCAACGTGGTTCTGCTTGATGTTTATATACCATGTCCAGATAAAACCCACGATTATGAATATCGTAAGAACGCCGTAAAGCAGTATCTTCAGGCTGTTGTCCTTGTATGTGACAACTTCAAGTCCGTAGTCATTGAGTGTCTTTATTGTCGCCTGTTCACCGAGGTTGCGCAGCCCTGCGAGGTAACCTCCGCCCATTGCGACCATGAACCAGATGAACAGGGCTTCCATTCCGAGGAAGATGATGCCTCTGCCGATCTGACGGCGGAAGAACTGACCGAATCCCATGACAAAGAATGATATGCGGGTCTTCCAGTCACCCTCGGCAAAGATGCGCCCGATACCCGCGAAAAAGCGTCCTGCCGCACACAGACCCTTCCAGATGCCAAGCGGTATCTGCATGAGGATGTTCAGAATATTCAGCGGAAGATGCACAAAAAACTGTCCGACATTGTAAAGCTTTCGCTTCATAGGCGGAAGCCCGAGATATTCGAGCTCGGTCAATCTGCTCATTTTCATCAGCGTCCTTTCGTTTTTTATAAGATTGTTGTCTGCCGTTTCCGCAGCGCATCGCCGCATCCCCCGTGGCCGCTTTGGAGGACACGGTCACGAGGTTTGTCGCTGCAGCTATCCGTTCCGGAAACGGCGGACGGGCGAGGCGGTATAAGCGCCCCGCGTCCTGCCGTAAAGCAACTTACTTAGCAGCCTTTATGGAGTCTTCGAGATCCTTGAGTGCCGCTGTGAGTGCAGCGTCGTCAGCGTCGTTGTACTTGCCGCTGTTGATATCGGTACCGAACGCCTTTGTGAGATCCCAGTAAGCGTTAGGATACTGACCCTGGCCGGGGCAGTACTGAAGCTGGTCAGCAAGAGCTGCGAGAGCCGCGTCGGACTGTACGCCGCTTGACTGCTGAGCGTTCTTGTTGGAAGGACCCCAACCGTTAGCTTCGAATCTTGCGAGCTGCATCTCTTCGGATGTGAGGTAGTCTGCTACAAGGTGGCAGAATGTGAGCTTGTCGGAATCTGTCTGGGGCTTTACACCTACGAGCTTGAATCCGCCGAATCCGCTCATCTGGTAGGATTTGCCGTCAACTGTGAATGTAGGCATCTTTACTGCGGCATAGTTGTCGCCGAGGAAATCCTTGACTGTGGCAGCATCCCATGTTCCGGAAACGAGAGCGCCTGCTGTGCCGCCTTCGGGATTGAAGAGAGAAGCTGCGCCGTCGGGAGACTGGTCATAACCCTTGCCCTTGCTCTTGACCATGTTTACCATAGCCTTCATTGCTGCGAGACCCTTGTCGCCGCTGTAGTCGCAAACTGCGCCTGTTACGTTGCCCTCTGTGTCATATTCATAGTAGCACTGTGCGCCTGTACCGAAGAAGAACGCAACATCATACCAGCCGGACTGGATATCCATATAGAAGTTCTTGCCTGCGGCACCGCACTGCTCGATGATGCCTTCGAGAGTGGAAGGATCAGAAACGACGGACTTGTCATAGTAGAGGAAGTAACCGTTATCGGAAGTCTCAGGATAAGCGTAAATATCGCCGTTAAGAGTTACCGCACCGATCGAACCCGTATCATTGTTGTTCTTGATGTTGTCAAGGAACATTCCACCGGGCTTGGAAAGCGCGCCTGCCGCAACGAGACGTGCGAGCTGATCCTGTGCGAAACCGAAAATATCAGCACCTGCTTCAACGTCGGTGAGGAGCTGTGTAGCTGCGTCGCCTTCGCCCATAGCGGATACCTTGATGTCGTACTTTGCATTCCAGTCGTTCTGACCTGCGAGCCATGTGTCGAGCTTGCTCTGTGTGAGATCGACGATAGCGTCCGGAGCCCATACTGTTATGGTCTTCTTGTCGGAAGATGTGTTGTCCGCGGGAGCAGCAGTCGTCTCTGCGGGAGCCGCTTCTGTTGCGTTGTTGTCAGCCGCAGCGGCTGTCGTTGTTGTCGCAGCAGCTGTCGTACCGCCCGACTGGTTGTTGTTACTACAGCCTGCGCCGGCTGCAACGAGCATTGATAACGCAAGCATTATCGGAAGTGATTTTCTTTTGGTTGTCATTTGTTTGCCCTCCTGTTTTGTTGTGCGGCATTTCGCCGCGTGTTTTATCTCAGAGCACGGGATGTGCCCTTTATATCAAACGGAATTTTAACCGCTCAATAACTTTTTGTTGTTCTCACTCCGCCGAAAGCGGAAAAGAACGATATTTTCCGAAAACCGCATCTTGTGCTTTATTTCTGCGGGTTGAGCAGGAA
>JAFZOA010000123.1 GCA_017550775.1 Ruminiclostridium sp.
CCGTCTGCCCCGTCCCGCTTCTTGGATTAGTGCAGTAACATATACAGCAGTCCGAAACCTCGACCAGCCGCTCGTTTCGCTGTTTCATACAGTCGCGGGTATAATGCTCGGAAACCACAGTCACTCTGTCGGCAGCGTTCAGTATCTTCTCATATCGTGCGATCTGCGACTTATTCCAGCCCTTTATCTGCTCCTCTGACGGACACGGCAGGAGCATATGCAGCTTAATATCGGGATATTCGTCTTTCAGACCTATGACCGTTTCCGCAGCAAGCATATCGAACCCGATCGCACCGCCGTTGTAGAACTCCGTCACGCCCTGTCCGATAACGTCAACAATAGCATCACGAAGCCTCTGAACAAGTTCAGGGGTTATTTTTATTATCCGGTGACCGGTAAAACAACAAGTTTTCATAGAAATTCCTCTTGTAATATAGTTATCAACAATTATATCATAAGTCCGTACTTATATCCATCGACATTTTCATAGAATATATAAGTACGGACTTATACCTTTTTTACAGTACTTGTGTTATGATTATATAAGTACGTAATAAGTGGGGAATTGATATGCCAAACGATGATCCGACATACAGGGCGATAGCGAAATATAAGAAGAAAGCATACGACAGAATTGAACTATTAGTCCATAAAGGCGAAAAGCAACTGATAAAGGACTATGCGGCAAGCAAAGGTAAAACTGTCAACGGTTTTATAACAGAGCTCATTTGGAAAGAGATGAATAAAAAAGATTAAGCAGCAGGCGCGAGCTTGCTGCTTTTGTTTAAACTACATCACCTATACCATAATATATTATGCCACAATTTGAGCCAAATGTCAATGGTACAAATTGAGCCGTGATATAATATGCTTGGGTGAAGTATATGAAGTATAATCGTATAAAGGACTTGCGCGAGGATGCCGACCTTACTCAGCAACAGATTGCCGACAAGCTATTCATCAATCGCCGGACTTATTCCAGCTACGAGCTTGGTATTCGCGGCATTCCCACTGAGATATTAATCGCAATCGCCGATATTTATGATACCAGTACAGACTACCTTATCGGTAGGACTGATGTAAAAAAAGCTTATCCAAAGGCAAAATAAAATGGTAGCAGGCGCATATTGTCTACTACCATTTTTCAATTTATTCAACACTAATCCTTAAGCCGCCGTCTTATAGTCAACCACCGAGATCTCCTGCATGAGTTTCTTTGCAGAATCAACGATTCTTTCAATCTTTTCGGCTACATCGTCGGTATAATACTTTTCACCGCATTGATCACATTCAAGGCAAGGAACATTTCTGATTATGATAATGCAACTCTTGTAATTCACAACATGGGTCGTGGTTGATTCAACATACTTATCATTCTTGCAGAACATACACATAGTCATTTCCTCCTTGTTTTCATATCTGGTTCAAACTTATCATCTGTCGGGAAGTACGCAGTTACAACATAAAGACACTTATCATTCATTCCGACAACAACATGAAGTACTTTTTTGTCAAGCGTCAAGCCAAAAACAAGACAGCTTGGATTTGGAAAGTCATTAGGGTACTCTTCTATAATCTCTCCGTTGAATATGCAGTTTTTTACATCTGTGCGACTAATATCCCTTTCGCCCATTCTTTCTAAGCAATGGTTTGTCCACATTATATTTTTACTGTCAGAAAAACGCTTTATATCTTCTATTGTCATTATGTTTCACTCCGCAATGTCATTATCTTCAAATTCATTATACCACAAAAAGATACAATATACAATAGAAAAAAGAATAACAACATAGGAATTAACTGTAATTTATTAAACACAGCCACACATTAAAACAAGTCTGATAGCGCTCGAACTAACAACGCAGAAATGTATCCAATCACTTTAGCCAATTAAATTTTTGTAAAATTCGACCTTCCGATATGTCAAAATTACTCCAAAATACTATTACTATTTTCGCATCGAAGTAGTTTTTGGAATCAAGCGTTTGATCTACCAACAAATATGCAGCTTGCATATATTTCTATCTGATTTTATATGCATTATCACAACGACGATAAAGACCAAAACAATGACCCAATAATAGCAAAAAGCCGACAACCTGTATGGTTATCGGCTTTGCTGGCTCCTGTTACTGGACTTGAACCAGTGACATCTTGATTAACAGTCAAGCGCTCTACCCTTGAAAAGACTTTATAACATGGAGGATTGTCAAAAAATAATCAATCTTGCGATTGATAGCGATTGAATTGACACCCCAATATCAATAAAAGGCTTTATAAAGGCATTTGTTGTGCTTATCATCTTAGGCTCCTATTGAGCCCTGCGGCGACCTTATGTGCTGTGCGAGCGCGCCCGATCTGCGTTTTCACACAACTATCACATTTAGTCATTCCATAAATGCTTGACTTTACCAACCGACTTCCATATCCTGAGCTTCAATATTCGATTAGGCTTATTCATCGTTATTCACAAAAATATTTGTTGAGTTTGACGAAAATAAAGTCGCACTCATATATTGATATAATATTATACCACATCTCTTTTATTCTGTCAACTTACGGTCTTAATTAAATTTGTTAAAAACGACGAAAGACAAAAAGTGCTATACTATTATAATATATAATAGCATAGCACATCTTTATTATTCTGTTAAGCCACGACCGAGCTGTCAGAGTTGAGAGCGTCCCAATCCTTGCAGAACTGCTTATAATCCATATTGAGCTCGACATTGATCTCATAGTCCTTGAAAATCTCGATACGCCTTACAAGACGGGATATTATCATCTTCTTCTGTTCAAGCGTACAGTCATCGAACTCCTGCGCCCAGCTTACAAACTTCTCGAACATCGGACGGATACGGTCTAATGACGCTTTCTTATCCTTTGCCTCGTTCTGGAGCTGCTCTATCTGATACTTCAAGGTCACTATACGGTTCTCAACGGTCTTAATAGCGTTACTCAACTGTTCCGAGGTATATACGCTGTCCCCGGTCAGGGTAAGCGCGATCTCATCCTGAAGCTTTTCAAGCTGTTTACCGTTCTTCGTTAATTCAAGGTTGAGCTTGGTGCGCTTCGCCTTGTTCGAGGACATCTCCTTGTTTATACGCTGCTGAACAGAATCCTCGTCCGGGGACTCCTTGATGTTCTCAAACATCTTATGGATAAGCTCGCATACGACATTATCGACCTTCTCGGCTATATAGGTGCTATGCCCGTCACACTTGCAGAGCCCGCGGCTCTTATGATAACACAGGTACTTTAACTGTGACCTGTCATAAACGGAGCCGTCCTTCCTCGTGTACTTTTCCCGGTACACCATAGAGGTAAGCCGTCCGCCGCAATGACCGCAAAACATTATCCCCGACAGAAGATTCTTGCTTTTGGTCTGTCTCGCTATCGTCCGCTTATCATTGAAAGTATTTGATCTCTGATCCAGTATCTCCTGAGCCTGCTCAAAAGTAAGCTCGTCGATGATCTGTAAGTGAGGAAGGTGAGGCAATTCCTGCTCGGAGTTTCGCCCGTATCCTAAGTTCATTTTATTGCGGAGTATCAGATAACGGTCTCAGCCTGAAACTTCGCTCCGGTGTGAGTCCTTATCCCGTTATCGTTAAGATACATCGCCAGTTTATATGACCCCCACCCGTCACAGACCGTCTTTTCATAGAGCTTTCTGACCCACTCGGCTTCATTCGGCTCAACGGCGAGGTCGAGAACTTCCCTGCCCTTCTTGTTAAGGCGACCATTCTTGACGGTGCAATACCCGAAAGGTACCGCTCCGCCCGTATAAAGTCCCTCGGCGGAAAGCTGCTGCATACGAGTCTTGATTCTGATCGAAGTCTTTGCACTTTCGCCCGACGCCTGCCAGAACGTGATGTAATTCATCAGCTTATCTATGTGGCTCTCAAAGCGACGCTCGCCCTCCTGTGTGCTCCAAACCCTTATGCCCTGCTGCACAAACCACTCGACCACAAACGGCGTTTCATCGTCGATACGACCTATACGGTCAAACATAAAGACGAGAAGAATGTCGAACTCCTTACGGAGAGCCGCCGCTTTCAGGTCTTGTATAGCGTCTCGCTTCGCAGCAGATACCTTAAATCCGGACACACCCTTTTCAAGGAACTCCTTACCGATGATCCAGCCCTGTCTTTCGGCGAATTCGTGGCAGATCTCCCTCTGCATGGGAATATCGTTCTTGACCTTATCGACCTGCCCTACCGTAGATACACGATACAGGCAGTATGCTATCGGCTTATTTTCGGTTATAGTTACATTTGTATTCATTTTTTGACCTCCATTGCTTGCAATAATTGCAACGGAGCAAATGAAATCTCAAAAATAATCAAGATGTACTGCTTCATGTTCAGTTGTCAAGGTGCTGAAACCGCGTGTTAATGATTTACTACTTTAAATTATTTTAACACTTTTTCAGCGACCTGTCAAGTTCCTTGAGCTCCTTTTTTATAATATTTTTCATTTGCCCCGCGAGCAAGAAAAATACAGAAACGGTCAGGAATTGTGCCGGTCGGTATCGCCGTCCTCGCTCTCCTGCTCCAATATTCTTTTCTTGTAATTCTCCATCATTGCCCACATGAGGTTTTCTTTCAGATCGGGGTTACTGTCCCCGAAGGTGATCGTAACCTTGCAACCTCCGACCTGTCTTATAATCTTTTCGTTCATAACTCTCCCTCCCGGCGCTATCCCTCCACCCTCCCCCGGCAGGCGTTATACCGTTAAATCGTTCAGTCAGCGCACGGACACATTCTTTTTCTGATGTCTATTCTGGCTCGATACTCATAACGTTCTGCTCGAAGCTGCGAGGGTTCCTTTGGCGAGGCTCAGCCGCTCCTGCATCTTATCTATTATTTCTTTTCCGTTATGGTACAAGTCCTTCTTGTCCTCCTCGTAGCCCAATCTAAGCGTCTCGCTGATGTATTCGGCATACGGGATATTGACTATACTTTCGGTGAACAGCTTGTGTGGCTCTGCAAAATGATCGTGCGGAGCATACTTAGCCTTCCACTCATAAAGCATATCCACATAACTCGAAACCGTTTTGATCGCTTTTTTAAGCCAATCACGGTACATTTGGCTTTCAGACTTGCCCTTGTGGACAGGGACGGCGATTCCCTTGTCATCAAAAAGCCTAAGTCCGAAGTCATCACTTAACTTCCGGGCAGCGTCGATCTGCCTCAGTCCGAACATACGGGCAACAAACGATGTGGCGTCACCGTGCTCCCCGCAGCCGAAGCAATGGTAGTGATCTTCATACACTTTCATGCTCGGTGTCTTGTCCTCATGGAACGGACAGCAAACCATACCGCCTCGGTCAAGGTCAAGTCCATAATGCCCAGCGACTTCTTTCATAGAGAGGTCGCTTTTGATTTTCTCGAAAACTCCGTCGATACTTTGTTCTCTCCCTTCCACTACATATTTGAAAGAGAACATACACCTATTGGCGAGGTTGCCGATCAGCGGCGATTCTGATTATCGGCATTTTGGTTATATCTTTCCCTTTCACATATATAGGGGTTTTGAAAGCGTTTTTGGCTACACCATTTTCAAAGTTCTACAAAACGTACAAAACCGAATGCTTTGCGTTGTTCGATTTTAACAAACTTTTCATTTAGTGTAGCCAAAAACAGTTTCTCGTCCCCTATATATACGAGAGGTGATGTTATAGGGAAATGAAATCGCATAAAAAAGCGCGCCGACCGCGAGGACGCGGTATATGGGGAATGATCTTCAAAAATCGCCGAAAAGGGGTGAATTAAAATGCGCTAATTAGCAAGCACAGAAAAATACCGGTATTTTTCTGAAACGGCGCTCGGATTTTCACCGGGGTGAAAATCCGCAGACAAGGGAACCCTAACCCTGTCTGCCGCGCCTTAAATTTAGGCTACGCCTAAGACCGTGATTGAAACAAGGAGGTATCATTATGAAAAGAACGAACAGAGCAAGAAGAAAAGAAGTGACCTTTACATCAGAGGAATGGGAGAAGGTAGTTAAGCGAGCCTCTTCTGCATCGTTAAAGCCCGCTACATTTATTAAGAGGGCAGCCATAAACTGCACTATTACCGTGAACAACTATCCGGAGCTCTCAACACTTTTGAACGGCTTGCGTATTATAGGCAACAACATTAACCAACTGGCAAAGAAAGCCAACGAGATCAACTGCATTTATGCGGACGACTACGAAAAGATGAAAGGAGAATACGAAGCCTTATGCCTTACCTTAAATCAATTTGTATCCACTCTTCGGTAAATCGGTGCTTGAGGTACATATTAAATCCCGATAAGACCGAGGATCTGCTTTATACAGCCTCGTTGAATTGCCTATGCGACGCCGACGCAGCTTACCTTGCCATGAAGATGATTTACGAACATTATTCCGGAAAGAGTTACGACGCACCCATGCTACAATCGGGCAAGAACAAAGTCAAAGCCATTCACTATATCCAATCGTTTAAACCCGACGAGGATATAACTCCGGCTAAAGCCCACCAGATAGCAAAAGCGTTCGTCCGCAAGACCTTTGGTGACGATGTACAGGTCGTAATCGCTACTCATACGGACAAGCAGCACCTACATTCACATATCCTAATTAACAGTTATTCCATAACAGGAAGAAAGTATTATAGCAACAGAGAATCGGTCGAACACGCCCGTGAATACTCCGATAGGGTATGCCTTGCCTTCGGCATACAACCGATAACCCGCAAGGAAGGGCGGGGCAAAAGCATGAAGTACAACGAATGGGATAACAAGCGAAAGGGGACTTCATGGAAACA
>JAFZOA010000124.1 GCA_017550775.1 Ruminiclostridium sp.
GTCGGCGGACCCCTATCCGAGATAACCGGCGTCATAAACCGTATTCTCTGCGAAAACGACATTTCCGGTTATTTCGTCACCGCATGGATAGGCATACTTACGCTGTCTACCGGCGAGCTCGACTATGTCAACGCCGGACATGAATACCCCGCTATCAGAAGAAGCGGCGGAATGTATGAGCTTATAGAGACCGAGAATTTCCCGCCACTCTGTGCGGACGACGAGATGGTGTTTGAGGAGACAAGCATAAAGCTCGAAAAAGGCGACAGCATCTTCCTGTACACCGACGGCGTACCCGATGCAAAGAGCGAGTCCGGCGATCGTTTCGGCACAAAACGAATGACCGACACTCTGAACGCAAACCGCGACTGTGACCCGGAAACGCTGCTTAGCCGCATGAAAGCGGAGGTGGACGCGTTCATGGGAAGCGCGGACGTGTTCGACGATATCACGATGCTTTGCCTGTATTACAAGGGCGGAGAATAAAGGCGAATAAAAAAGTGTGGCGCAGTTGCGCCACACTTTTTTTATTGCCAATTGACAATTGTCAATTACTTCGGCATAAATTCCATTATCTCATCGTCATTATCCGGTATGTCGGCTCTTCCAGATATATCGGAAGCTTTTATCACAGCAACGATACGTCTGTACTGCTCCATAAGCGCCTCGTGACCGCGGTGTATCGCCTCACCGTCGCCCTCGTCGGCAGCCTTCTGTAACTGCGCCGCCGCATCGGACAGAGCGTTCGCGCCTATCGTCCGGGAAATGCCCTTCAGCGAGTGGACCTTGATACCGTACATCTTGATATCGTCCGCGGCTTCCGCGTCGTCAAGCTCCTTTATCTTCGCCTCCGACGACACCGCGTACTCGTTCAGCAGCTCGCGATAGAAGTCGTCGTTCCCGCCGCAGAAGCTGAGGGCGGTCTTCGTGTCTATCCCGTTCTCTTCGAGAAGCCTATACATCGCCGCAGTCGGGTCTTCCGGGACAGTTTCGGCGGCCGGAGCGGAAGAAGCTTTCTCCGGGACAGTCTTTTCCGGTTCCTGAGCCGGTTTTTCCGCATAAGCCGGTGTCTCAGGAGACATTGTCTCCGTCGGAGCCGGCTTTACCGCACTGTCATCGCGGTTGCGGTACTCAACCTTGCCTGCGGGCAAGTACGTTCCGAGGATAGTTTCGAGCGCCTTGACCTCGATCGGCTTGGAGAGGTAGTCGTCGAAGCCCGCGTTTATGTAGGTCTCCCGCGCTCCGACAACTGCGTTCGCGGTAAGCACGATCACCGCGCAGCCCTCGGGGATAAGGCTCTCCTCCTTCGCCTTCTGTAACGTCTCGATACCGTCCATTTCCGGCATCATGTGGTCGAGCATCACCACGTCGTAGGTGTTCGCTCTCAGCTTCTCCAGCGCGTCCGCACCGGAGAGTACATGATCCGGCCTGATACCGTTGAGCTTCAGAAGGTTCTCCGCGACCTTAAGGTTCATGTCGTTGTCGTCCACGATCAGGAGCTTAGCTTCCGGCGCGTACAGGTATGTACCGTTCTCCTCATGCTCAAGGGCTTCTCTTGCACGCTGCTCATAGTCCCCTATCGGGCGACTGTCCACGATCTCCTGTCGCACCTCGAAGGAGAACTCCGAGCCCTCGCCGTAAACGCTGTGAACTTCGAGCTTCGAGCCCATCATGTCGAGGAGCTTGTTCACTATCGCCATGCCTAGACCGGTGCCCTCGATATTGCGGTTGCGGCTCTCTTCAAGCCTTGTGAAGGACTCGAACAGCTTGCCCATATCCTCTTCCCTGATACCGATACCGGTGTCCTTGACCCGTACCCTGAGCATAAGCGCGTCGTCCCCGAGAGGCTCTCCGTCGATGTACAGGTCTACCCTGCCCTCTCTTGTGTACTTGACCGCGTTGGTGAGCAGGTTCACCGCTACCTGGGACACGCGCATATCATCGCCCATAAGGGACGAGGGTATACTGCTGTCTATGTGGGGCTCGAAAACAAGTCCCTTGTCTGCGGCCCGCTTCGATATGGAGTTGATGATGTTCTCGATCATGGAGGCGGTATCGTACTTGACGGGGAGTATCTCCATTTTGCCCTCCTCGATCTTCGAGAAGTCAAGAATAGTGTTGATGAGACCCAGCAGATTCTTGCCGGCGGAGTGGATATTGCCCGCGTACTCTCTTACCGACGCGTCGTTCGACTCGCGCAGTATCATCTCATTCATACCGAGTACCGCGTTTATGGGCGTTCTTATCTCATGGGACATCTGCGCTAAGAAACGGGACTTTGCCTTCTCCGCCGCGACAGCCTTGCTTGCGGTCTCGGCAAGCCTCTGATTTGCGTCCTCCTGCCAATGGATAAACCTGTTTATCATCGTAACAACGCCTATTATGGACGCCACGAGCATGAACATGAATATCAGCGACACAAGAAGCACGTTGCCGTAAATGCTCCACCAGCTCTGCACCACCACGACGTTGAATCCGGAAAGCTCGCTCTTCTCGGTATAGCAGGCGGCAAACCGCCCGTCGTAGTCCCGCATGAGGAAGGTGTTTCCTTTATGGTAAGCGTCCGCGTACTCGGTGTCCTCAATGTTGACGCTTCGTTCGGTGGTTATCTCGTAATCGTTGGAGGGGTGGTTGATGATGGTTCCGTTCATATCAACCATGAAGGCGTAGCTATCGGCGGTATAGCTCTTGTCGAGCACGTCTATGAGCTTGTCGAGCAGACAGTCTATGGCGAAGATACCGAGGAACTCACCGTCCTTCGAGTAAACGGTGCGGGAGAAGGTAATGCAGTACAGACCGGTCTGTGCGTCGAAGTACGGCGCGGAGATACTGAACCCGTCGCCGGAGCGCTCGGTGTCGATGTACCACTCACGCTCCTCGACCTTATAGTCCGGGTCGGGGACCCAGCCGTTGTTCATGATAATGGCGTGCTCCTTGTTATAGGGGTTGGCCATGTAGGCGAAGGTCAGCTCGTTGTAGTTCTTCGCGATATCGTCAAGCCACTGTACCGCGGAGTCGTAGTCGGACAGCACCGTGGGGTCTGCGGCCACCACGTCGGCGAACATAAAGAGGATGCTCTTCTTCTGCTGCATCCAGAGCGTTACCTCGCTGTCGTACTTCTCTGCCTCCTTGCTTATGCGCTCTGAGCCCCAGTTCGAGGTCATGACGAGGCACAGGGTAAGTCCGATAAGCGTGGCGACAATAAGGATACCGGTGATGCCGTTGCGGATATAGCGGCTCGAAACGGAGGAGCGCTTTCGCTTTGACCGCTCTTCCTTAGACGGGTCATGTATGTTCTCTTTGAGAATGTTGGAGTAGGAAAAGAGGTTATCGAGCCTTTGCTGAAGCAGTCTTCCCGCGTCGAGTATCTCCGTGACGGCGGTCCGGGTATCGCTTTTCCCGTTCTCGACACAGTTTTCGCTTATGCCGATTATCTCCTGGAGCGGTATCTTTATATCCCCGGAGAGCCCGGCTATGAAGTTCTCGGTGGAGGCGAGGGTACGCTCCGCCTTTTCCTGGTTGTTCACGCTCACAAGGTAGAACGCGACTATGACCGCGATCATCATGAAGTCTATGGTACCGAGCATTATCATCTGATTGATGATATCGGCATAGAAGGTGCTGAAATCCACCACGAGAATGAGCTTCCAGCCGTTGCCGGTCTCGCTGTCGAAGACTATTTTCTCGCCCCCGTCTATCATGGTGCGGAAGCTTCTGTGCTCATTGGAAGCCTTTACCCTGTCGAATACCTCGGTGTACTGGTGCAGCACCTCGGTAAGCCTTTCGCCCTGGTACTGCTCGTCGGAGCAGCCCACCACGATACCATCGTCGGTGACGATCATCGCAAACTGGTCATTGCTTCCGCCCATTCTCCCGATTATGTCCTGAACGCCGGAGAGGGTATAGTCCATAGCCGCCACGGTGCTCCCGTCGGAGAGCAGGTATGAGAAGGTGTAGCAGAGGTTTTGGGTGTCCGCATCAATGTAGGGCTCGGTGATGTACACCTGTCCCTCGGTGCGCTTCGCCCCGATGTACCACATACGCTCCACGGCGTGATACTCCGCCGGCATATCGAAGTCAGGGATTATGGTCCAGTCCGCCGAGGCGGCATACACGTTGAAACAGCGTTCACCGGTAAGCTCTTCGTAATAGCCCAGCTGCTCCCGTATATACTTTTCTATCTCATCGAGCCCTACCTCGTCGCTTATGAGCTGTTCAAGCCCCATTGAGTAACGCAGCAGGTAGTTTTCCGACGCGGAGAGGTTCTCCTGCATCTCGCCTTTCAGGTTGTTGAGCTGCACCTCGCCTATTTTGTCCGTCTGGTCAGTGCCGGCGGAGTAGATGATAGTGATGTTCATAAGTATGACGGTGGAGAAGATAAGAGCTATGACCACAATAAAGCTCTTGCTTATCCTGCTTCTTTTGCTAACACGTCCGTTGGCTCCACGCTCCTCCATGAGCAGCAGGAAGCACAGCAGACCGATGCTCTCGAAGAAAAGCTCCACCTTCACCATGAAAAGCCCCTGGATAACAATTCCGGCGGTAGCAATGGTAAGGATTATGAGCATGGCGTGCTTGTCCGTACCGGCTATCCTGTTGTGGGACGCAAAGAAGAATACCACCGACACCAGCACATAGAACCCGGCGGAGACATAAAGCGCCACCATATACGGTCCCCTTATATAGCAGGCGTTCTCGTCAACATGGAATATCAGCCGCGTGAACGGATTTGAAAGCACCAGCCCCTCCGCGACCACAAACGGTGCCATGAACCAACCGAAGAAGCTCATCCCCTTGCTCTCCGCAAGACCTGTCATGTCAACTATGTACAGCGAAAACAGAAGCGGAAGACACGTCTGGAAGATGAAGTACAACTCGTTGATGATGTCCACTGCGAGAGCGCTTCTTTCCGGCAGATAATTCTCAATGAAGATATCCCCCACGTCCGCTAAAGATGTTATCATCAGGAAGCACAGAAGCGCAAGGTAAACCACCCGCCTCTCCTTAAGCTTCCCGATCAGCCCCTTCGGTAGGTACAGGGACTGTATCGCCCCGCGCTTTATGCAGTCCGTCAGACAGAAAAGCGCTATCACAAACGCCGCTATCTCCAGCACAAACTCATTCATACTTAATGAATAAACTCCTTTTTTATAGTTTACAGGTTACAGTTTACAGTGTACAGTTATGGTGTCGCCTGCGGCGACGGATTTAAATAGTTTACAGTTTACAGGTTACAGTGTATAGTTGTGGTGTCGCCTGCGGCGACGGAATTAAATAGTTTACAGGTTACAGGTTACAGTGTATAGTTGTGGTGTCACCTGCGGCGACGGAATTTAAATAGTTTACAGGTTACAGGTTACAGTGTACAGTTGTGGTGT
Organism: Ruminiclostridium sp.; assembly: GCA_017550775.1. The sequence goes on from JAFZOA010000124.1 coordinate 5,379, forward strand.
CGCCTGCGGTGACGGAATTTAAATAGTTTACAGTTTACAGTGTACAGTTTGCGGCGTACAGGTTACGTTGTGTAGTTTACAGTTAATGTGGCGATTTCAGAGCTTTCAATCAGCGCGCGCAGCGCGCACCACAACTGTAAACTGTAACCTGTACACTGTAAACTATTATTGCTTTGGCATAAATTCCAGGATCTCGTCGTCGTCGGAAGTGTCTTCTCCGGATGTCTCACCGCCGGAAGGCACGCCCGCGGAAACAAGCGCCGATACAGCCTTACGATAGCTTTCCATAAATCCTGCGTGCTCCTTTTCTATGAGCTCAGTGTCGCCTTCATCCGCGGCTTTCTCAAGCATTGCGGCAGTATCCGCAAGCTCCTGAAGCCCTATGGTGCGTGACACGCTCTTGAGTGAGTGTACCCGTATGCCGTAGTTCTTCCAGTCGCCGTCGTCAAAGCTGCCGTTGATATCCCGCGTCTTACCGTCCGCGGCCTTTACATACTCGACAAGAAGGTCACGGTAAAGCTCCTCATTGTTATAGCAGAATCCGAGACCGCTCCGGACATCCACTCCCGCGCTTTCCAGCGCCTCGAACAGCGTTCCCGGCTTCTCCGTCGTCTTTACCGGTTCCGGCTTGACGGGAGCCTTCGCCGGACCTCGCTTCGCTTTATCATCATCCTGAACAGTTATGACCTTTTCCGCAGGCAGGAACCGCATAAGCATCTTTTTCAGCTCTTCACTGTCTATCGGCTTGGAGAGATAGTCGTTGAAGCCCTCTGCGATATAACGCTCCTTCGCGCCGGAGATAGCGTCCGCGGTAAGGCATATCACCGGAATGGTAAGATCGTTGCCCTTGCCCCTCGCCCGGAGCTTGTGCATTGTCTCAACGCCGTCCATTTCCGGCATACGCTGATCCATAAGGATAGCGTCATAGCTTCTGACAAGCGTCATCTGGAGAGCTTCCGCACCGCTCTCCGCGGTATCTACCGCGATCTGCGTGTCTTTCAGCAGTCCCACGGCAACTATAAGGTTCATGCGGGTATCGTCAACTACAAGGATATGGGCATCGGGAGCGCGGAATATATTCTTATCGGCGCTTATCTCGGCAACGCTCTTCTCGAACTTCTCGCGGAAGTTCCCGATCGGTGCGGCGGATACTATCCTCTGGGGTATGCGCGCTGTGAAGACCGTTCCCTTGCCGTATTCGCTATCCACGCTTATGGTGCCGTTCATCATGGTAAGGAGACGGTGAGTTATCGCGAGCCCCAGCCCGGTGCCCTCGATAGTGCTGTTGTGTTCAAGATCCATTCTCTCGAACTTGCCGAAAAGCTTTCCTATGTCCTCTTTCTTGATACCGATACCGGTGTCTTTTACGGTTATGATAAGCTCCACGGTGCTTCCGGCCTGGTATCTCTGCTTGCCTCCGCCGAACACGGAAAGCGCCACGCTTCCCTTGTCGGTGTACTTCACCGCGTTATTGAGCAGGTTGGTCATGATCTGGCGTATGCGCACCTCGTCGCCGAACAGCTCGTCGGGTATATCCGCATCGCTGTCCGCGCGGAAATCAAGCCCCTTATCCTTCGCCCTGAACCGGACGGTGTTGCTTACGTCGTTGAGCACGGAGCTTAACTTATACTCACGCTCCACAATCTCAAGCTTCCCCGCTTCTATCTTGGAGAAGTCGAGAATATCGTTGATTATGCAAAGAAGATTGTTCCCCGCGCTGTCGATGTTCGCGGCATAGCCGGTAATGTCCGAAAACACCTTCCGGGCTTCCTCCCTGTCCGTGGGGAGATCGTCCCGCGCCCGTATGCTCTCGGTCATTATCATCTTGTTCATGCCTAACACCGCGTTTATAGGGGTGCGTATCTCGTGGCTCATGTTGGCGAGGAAGTCGCTCTTGGCGGCATTCGACCGCTCGGCTATCTGTGTTGCCTCACGGAGTTTGTTGTTCTCGAACACCTTCTGCTCGAAGTAAATGATGAACACCATTATGACCGCGAACACAGCCACTACCACCGCCGACAGGAACAGTACGATCGTGATGACGTTGTTCACAGCGGAACCGGATTCATCCTCAGCATTTTCCTCAGACTCTTCTTCATCCTCCGGCTCCTCCCCGTCGGAAGCTTCGTCTTCCGTGAGGACTTCTGTCTCGTACTCCTCACCGGGAAGGTCGGTAACCTCCTCCACGACAGAAACGCTCACTTCCTCCTTGAGAACGTCTCTTATCCAGCTCCCGAGCAGGATACCGCCCGCCGCGCCGAGCATTACGACCGTTATATATACGCCCTTCAGGATATTGCGGACCTTGTTGTCTAAATGAGACTCCCGGTCGCTCTCGTCCTCCGGGTAGGTCTTCCTCACCGCCCGGAGTACCAGCAGGTAGCAAAGGCTGTTCATGATCGTGAACGGATAGTACAGATACCATACCCAGCCGTCAAAGCAGGTGCTGGTCCACATTCCGAACTCGGTGATCATGTTGAGCAGCGCCGCAACGGAGAAATAGGGGAACTTCGCGCCGTTCTTGCGCTCCCGGATGTAGTACATGATGCCCTGTACCGAAAGACAGCTCACAACGGTGCATATCGTCACCTCATAGATGCTGTTGAAGCTGAACTCGATATCGAGATACAGCTTCAATTGCCACAGATTGAGCGGTATCGGAAGAAGCATGAGGGGGTGAAGGTACCTTCGCTCCTCCGGGCTCTTTATGATGAATGACAGGATAGCAAGCACGAAAAAGCCCGCGTTCCAGCCGAAGTTCACCAGATCGCCGAAGCCGTCGGGGTCCTCTGTCATGATGATATAGTACGCCGACCAGAGATAGCTGCTCAGCAGGTACGACGAATAAAGCACCGACGTGAGGAGCCAGCCTACCTTACGGTCGTTTATATACCTGGTAACGGACACCATCATCGCGAAGAAGATCACCAGCAGAGAAAATATATTGTCAACATAGTCCCAAAACATTATAACGGCTCCCTTAGCATTCCTTCATTTTGTATTCCGTATCTTCGTCCATCATTTCAATCATTATATTTGCAAACACGGGGTCGAACTGGGTACCTTTCCCGTTTTCGATCTCCTTTTTTACCACGTCCTGCGCAAGAATGCCGCGGTAGCTGCGGCGGCTCGTCATAGCGTCGTATGCGTCCGCGACCGCTATTATCCGTGCTTCCTCGGGGATATCCTTACCGACGAGCCTGTCCGGATACCCCGTCCCGTCATAGCGCTCGTGATGCCAGTGCGCGCCGATCATAAGATCGGGCATCTCCTGTATCTTCCTGAGTATGCGCGCGCCCATAGCTGGGTGCTCCTTTATCTTACCGAACTCCTCGTCGGTAAGCCTTCCGGGCTTGTTTATCACCGCGTCCGGGACTCCGATCTTCCCGACATCATGCAGCAGCCCCATCATGTAGATCTTATCGCAGCGCTCGGTATCATAGCCGTACCGCCGCGCTATCTCACGGGAATACTCCGCAACGCGTCCGGAATGACCGTTTGTATATGTATCCTTCGCGTCTATCGCCTCGGCGAGCGTCTGAACAACGTGCAGGGAGAGGCTTTCGAGCTCCTTCGCCTTCTTCTCGACCTCATCCGTCTTTTTTCTGACCTCCGAAGCGAGATCGCGCTGGAGCCGCACAAGCTCGATCGTGTGCGTAACGCGCAGCACAAGAACATCGGCGACGAAGGGCTTCTTTATGAAATCCATAGCCCCGAGCCGAAGTCCGCGTGTCTCGGATTCGGGCGTATCGTTGCCGGTAAGGAATATGACGGGTATATCCTCCTCGGGCGGGAGCTGTTTCTTAAGCCTTTCGAGCGTTTCAAAGCCGTCAAGACCCGGCATACGGATGTCGAGAAGGATAAGATCGGGTCGGTTGGTCTCTACATATTCAAGCAGAGCGGTACCGGATCTCAACGCTGTCACCCGCATATTATGCTCGCTAAGTATCTGTCCCGCCTGTATCAGGTTCGCTTTGTCGTCATCAACTACTACTATCCAGTCCATAATTTCCTCCGCTACCGCTGTGCCGTACTGAAACGCGGCGGAACAGCGGTACTACA
>JAFZOA010000125.1 GCA_017550775.1 Ruminiclostridium sp.
ACGAATGGCACGCCGCTACGACATCGAAAAAGGTACGTGCGGTTCTGGCTTCAAAGGCGGCGAACGGGAAGCGGGTCGGTACTCTTGCTCCTTACGGATATGTAAAGGACGAAAAGGACAAGGAGGTCTGGCATGTTGACGAGGAAGCGGCGGAGATAGTTAAGAGGATCTACGCCTTAGCACTCTCTGGAAAAGGTCCTACGCAGATCGCAAGGATACTCGAAGCCGATAAGGTGCTCACTCCGACGGAATATGCTCTGTCAAAGGGAAGGTCGGCATACAATAAGTCTCCGGATATTCCATTCGGTTGGTCGGGGGACGCGGTAGCCGATATCCTCGACAACCGTCAGTACACCGGCTGTGCCGTCAATTTCAGGAGCACGACCGTCAGCTACAAGATCCACAAGGTGATCCAAAAGCCCGAGGAGGAGCAGCAGATAATCCCGAACAAACAGGAAGCCATTATCCCCGAAGATCTTTGGATCAGGGTGCATGAGCTCCGGAAGAATAAAAGGCGCAATTCCCCAACGGGAAGGGTCAGCCTATTCTCGGGACTGCTGTACTGTGCGGACTGCGGCTCGAAGCTGTACTTCTGTGCGTCTAAAAGCTTTACGGAAAATCAGGAGCATTACGTCTGCTCGAGCTACAAATCGGGACGGGGTCCCTGCTCCGCGCACTATATCCGCAACGTCGTCCTTGAAAGGATCGTCCTCGAGAGTATCAGCGATTTCGTTGACTTTGTCCGCTGCTATGAATCATTATTCGTATGGATGATGGAACAGAAGCGAGAGAAGAGCCGTATCATCGACATCAAACGTATGCAGAGGGCTATAGACAATGACCGCAAACGCATATTCGAGATCGACCGTATGATACAGCGCATCTACGAGGATAACGTCAACGGCAAGCTCTCCGACGAACGCTTTATGACTATGAGCGGGAACTATGAGGCGGAGCAGCGATCTCTCAAAGCCGAGACCGACGATCTCGAGCAGGAGCTCGCGGAATATGAGAAAAGGCGAACCGACCTTCGCCTCCTTCTCAAAACGGTAAGAGCACAGACCTCCGTAAACGAGCTCACACCCGAGCTTGTGAATACTCTGATCAAGAGGATCGAGATCCACGCACCGGAGAAGATCAACGGCAAAAAGACAGTCGCCGTCGATATCTTCTTCACAGGCATCGGGCTGTTCACCGTCCCGAACGCCGAAGAGATCAAAGCCCTTAAGACCGAGTTTTCACGTAAAACCGCGTAACAAAATCGGTGCAGCCCTTCACCGGACTGCACCGATCCGTAAAAAACTTCCTTATGCGGTAGGGCACTTCCCTGCTCAGGTTCATGATGTCGGACAAAAAAGGATCTTTTATTCTTCCCCATTTATAGCGGACAAAAACTACTGGGAAAAATATTTTGGAGATAACTTTGATTCGCTTTATGGCGAACCGCTTTCCCGTATCATAAACAAGATAGAATCCCATAATAGCTTCTCTTCTGCTTTGGATGATGACGACAGGTTGATCCTTGCAAAGCTCGTTTTATCTCAAGCAGTACGAGCTTTTTCCGCAATAGACAGCACTATTGCTATGGAAAAAAGACTCTTGTCAATATTGCCAGATCTCGACAGATTACCCGCCGAAATTGAAAAACAAGCAATAAAAGAAGACTACTTGGATGGTCTTTTTCGAGAGAAATACTTTAATGGCAAATGTGAAATCCTGCGAAGAAGAATATGGTGCATATTCATTAACGAGATTAGTTCACACCTTCCATTTATTACTTCCGATAACCCTGTTTTACTTTATAACAATGCTACTAAAAAGATAGGGTTTCTTGAAAATGTTGGATTGGATGATAATACTATAGTGTATCTTCCTGTCACACCAAAGATACTGATTAAGAATTATTCAGGATTCTTAAACAATAACGATATTCGGCTGATGTCTTTGGTTTATTTGGGAGACGGCGTCTGCTACAGGCTGCAGGAGCAAAATGAATCAATAGTTAAGGATATAAATAGACTATTGTGGAAAAATGCAGATAATCATGTTTTTATCCCTGAACCGCTTTTTGGAAAAATGAGCGACAATCCCGAGATAATAGAAAAACTGTTTTCAGATTAACCACTTTCGTTTACATAGCTTCTTGCACCCATCCCCCTCTGCGACTGCGAAGCCGTCGCGGAAGCAGCGTAAGAAAACTGATAACTGACAACTGACAACTGATAGTTAAAGGGGCTTTCCCGCACAGTCGCGGGAAAGCCCCCTTAATTATTAGCTTTAAGTAGGCGCTGATTAAGTCCCGATATTCCCTCATCCACCGCCGCTTTTAACCGTGCGCGGGCGGCGGTCCCCC
>JAFZOA010000126.1 GCA_017550775.1 Ruminiclostridium sp.
GGACAGCGGCGTGGATATGCAGACTGCCGCGAACGCAGGGCTTACCTCAGCGGGAGTGCTGTGGGGGTTCCGCGGAGAGGAAGAGCTACGCGAAAACGGGGCGGCTTATATCTGCACCGAGCCGTCGGAGATACTGAAAATTGTAAAATGTGTGTAAATCTTTTTCTGCTTGTGTGTGCTAAACCCTTAATTTAAAAGACTATATTGTTGGCTATATGTAATTTCCCTGTAACCGAAACCTAAAAAATTCAAAAATCACTTGCAAAATTGAGAGATATATGATACAATAATTTGTATAAGTCTACAAGATTGTATGAAATGGTTAGTTTATATTGATCCGGCTGCCGGGTATGGAGTGAGCAAGGAGGGGTGAATGTGAAGAAGGACAACGATAAGTTTGAATTGATCGCTTTGGTCGGTATTATCGCTGTGGCTTTGTTTGCATTATCAGCGTCCCTGATCTCTATACTCTCATTAGAAAATCCGCAGAACAAGAACGATACAGCCGTGGTTGAGGATTACTCCGCAGGTTGGAAGAATACCGGCGGTATAGTCAATAACATAAACGGAATGCTCAATGTGAGCAACTCTCTTTCTCAGACAGAGCCCCTCAGATTGACAAAAACCATAAAGAGCGTGAAGAACGGAGATATGCTCTATATCCACGCGAGAAACCTCGTTATAAACGTTTATTTTGAGGGAAGACCGCTTTATATCACAGCCGAGAACGGAAACTCGAATACACTTCCCGGGTTCGACGGTTATATTTTCGTCAGTCTGCCGGAGACCGATTCACAGAGCACGCTTGAACTTGATATCTTCACCACCGATTATTCCGACAAATACGGAATAGGGAGTATAGTTGTTGGGCCGGAGAAGACGATAGTTCAGAAGCTTCTCGGCGAAAATATTATTCCAGTTATCCTTGGTGTTATCTTCCTTGTTGTCGGAACGGGACTTATAATCTTCGGCTTTCTTACCCGTAAGAAGGTCGACAGCTACTTAAGCAGCGTTTATTACGGGATCTTTCTTGTTCTCGTTTCGCTCGGCATGATCTTCGACACTTCATGGGCTCATATCGTTACCGATAAGATATCCTTTGTGGAAGCGAGCCAGCGCATATTCCTGTCTGCCGCACTGCCTGCGTTCATTGCTTTTATAGATGCCTTCTTTGTTACAGAGCATGTCTGGCCGGTAAAGGTAATAAAGTTCGTTTCGATTGCGGTGTTCTCCGTTATGATAGTGACGAACAGTATCGGAATAGCGACATTTGTCGGCGCGGGAACATACTTCCTTATATTCGAGTCATTCTGCGGTGTCGTCGTGTTTGAGGAGCTCCTTGTATTCATGCTTAAAACCCGGGGTACAAAGGCTCTGAGAAAGCAGTGGGATTACATTTCCGTGTTTATTTATATTGCCTGCTGTCTGTTTGATATCCTTGTGTTCCTGAATATGTCCGTAGGCAACGACGACCTTTTCTTCACGAGGATAGGACTTATTATCATGTCCTCCGTAACAATGGTATCGTGGTTCGGCGAGATACTCGGTATGGTGAAGCTCGGTGTTCAGGCGGGAAAAATAGGCAAGATAGCGTTTACCGACGCAAATACCGGAATTGGAAATGTCGCTGCGTTCAGATCCGAGTTTGAGGAGCTCGAATCCAAGAAATTCGGCTTCAAGTATATCGGTATTGTTCAGTTCGACGTGAACAATCTTAAAATCATCAACGATTCCAAGGGTCATGAAGCGGGCGACCTTCTGATAAAGACCGCCGCAGACATAATCAACAACTCGTTCGGACAGATCGGAAACTGTTACCGCACGGGCGGTGATGAGTTTGTAGCGCTGATATCGAACGATCATGCCCCCATAGTCTGCGAGGAAGCTATATACAAGTTCAACCGGCTCATAGACAAGTTCAATGCACAGGAGGACAAACCCTTCGATCTGCGTATAGCTTACGGTATAGCTTACTATCAGTATGACAAGACATCTAACCTGTCGCTGAAGGAAATCCACAAAATGGCGGACGACAGAATGTATGAGAACAAGAAGATGCTGAAAGCGAGATACGCCAGAACACCGGAAGAAGCGGTAATACGTTAAGACCTATGAGCTCCGGCAGGGATATCCTGCCGGAGTTTTGTTTTTTGAGAAAAATTGTATTGAAATATCTGTCGGAGTATGTTATAATATAATAAATGTGCGGTTTGATACTGTTTTCGCATCGATCAACTGATGTGCTGCTCATTTGCAGCAGGAGGTATGGAAAGAGAGCGGAAAACTCTGCTTCCAGAAGAAACAGCATAAGCAACCGAGAGGGAGGATAAAACTATGACACCGCAGGAAAAACTGAAAAAGTGCTATGAATGCTTCAAAGAAAAGATCGACTTTGTACCGGAGGTCGCGCTGATACTCGGTTCCGGTCTCGGAGCTCTCGCGGACGAGATAGACGTGAAGGCTGTTCTGAGGTACGATGAGATCGAGGGCTTCCCGACATCCACAGTCCCCGGTCACGCCGGAAGATTTGTATTCGGCTATATGGACGGTGTTCCCGTTGTCATAATGCAGGGCAGAGTGCATTACTATGAGGGCTACTCCATGCAGGACGTTGCGCTCCCCACAAGGCTCATGAAGCTCATGGGAGCGAAGGTTCTGTTCGTTACCAATGCGAGCGGAGCCTGCAATACCGATTTCTCGGCCGGCGATTTCATGCTCATTACCGACCAGATCGCAAATTTCGTACCGAGCCCTCTTATCGGAGCAAACTTCGACGAGCTCGGGACGCGTTTCCCGGATATGCATGAGATCTACGACAAGGATCTCCGCGAGATCGTGATAAAGACCGCCGCGGAGCTTGACATAGGTTTAAAGCAGGGAGTATATATCCAGCTCACCGGACCCAACTTTGAGAGTCCGGCCGAGGTGAGAATGTGCCGTATGCTGGGTGCGGATACGATCGGAATGAGCACGGCCTGCGAGACGATCGCCGCAAATCATGCCGGCATGAAGATCGTCGGCATCTCATGTGTCTGCAACCTTGGCTGCGGACTTACCGACAACCCGCTCACGCATCAGGAAGTCATTGAGGCTTCAAACAAGGCGGCTCCGCTGTTCAAGAAGCTGATTCGCGGCTCGATCGTCAATATTCACGGTTATCTGGAGGAGAACAGGATTTGAAGGCAGAAAATGTTGTACTTTCCGACGACGGAAGAAGCGTCGTGATTATAGATCAGACCCGGCTTCCGAACCATACGGAATTTCTGACCCTCACCGAACCGGAGCATTTCTACGACGCTATACACGAGCTTAAAGTCCGCGGCGCGCCGGCAATCGGGATATGCGCAGGAATGGGACTGTATGTGACGGCGAATGTTTTCGGGACCGTTAATGAGGAGCTGTTCCTGAGCAAGCTCCACAATGTTGCGGTGTTCATAAACTCGTCGCGCCCGACGGCTGTGAACCTGTTCCATGCGCTCGAACGTGTGGAAGGTGCGGCACTGTCAAGTCGCGGAAAAGGCGTTCCGGCAATGCTGGAAGCTATGCGTACCGAGTGCATTTCGATACAGGACGAGGATATCGCGATGTGCAGGGCTATATCCGAGTACGGACTTACACTCGTGAAGGACGGCGACGGGATTCTGACGCACTGCAACGCGGGACCGCTTGCTACATCGTGCTACGGTACCGGGCTCGGAACGCTTCTGCTCGGCAAAGAGAGAGGCTATACGTTCCATGCCTATACCGATGAGACAAGGCCGCTGCTCCAGGGCGCACGGCTCACCGCGTACGAGCTGAACAAGGCGGGGATAGACGTTACGCTTATCTGTGACAATATGGCAAGCATAGTCATGAAGCAGGGAAAGGTGAATGCGTGCTTCGTGGGCTGTGACAGGGTAGCCGCGAACGGAGATACCGCAAATAAGATCGGGACAAGCGGGGTAGCGGTGCTCGCTAAACACTACGGGATACCGTTCTATGTGTTCTGTCCGTCCTCAACGGTGGATTTCGGCTGTGGGACCGGTGCGGATATCACCATAGAGGAACGCGACCCCGATGAGATAAAGTCAAAGTTCTATACCGAACCAATGGCTCCTGCGGATGTCAAGTGCTACAATCCTGCGTTCGACGTTACCGATGCAGAACTTATAACCGCGATAATTACGGAGAAGGGAATATGCAGATATCCTTATACCGAAAGTCTTAAAATATTGAAGGAGAGTGATACCGATGCTGTTCAGAAATGATCTTCTGATCAAAGACATAACTCAGCAGTTCAATGATCATACGATCAAAGTGGAGGAGAATGAAGACAAAGTTACCCTCACATTTTCAGAAAACAACAACAAAAGGTTCGTTGTCTGCATCACCGACGAGATAACGCTGTATTTCGGCCGCTGGTGCGGACATTACGAGTTCACCGACGATGAATACGAGAGGTTCCTGTGGGATGTGAAGGATATCCTGAATAACAGGGCTTTCGCTCTGAGCGCATTCGTAGGCGATCATATGTACATAAACTATCTTGCCCGTCAGGGTTATGAGAGTGCCGACGAGTTCATGGACGATGACCCGAGAGAACGTGTCGGACTGCACAAGACAGGCGCTGTTATTGAATGTGTTTACTACGATGACAGCAAAAACAGAACATTTGAGATAAAGAAAGGCAGCGAATAATGAAAACAAGGTTTTATAACGCAAGAATACTTACACTGACCGAAGGTACCTCGATCATTGACGGAGAACTCCACGTTGACGGCGACAGCATATCATACATCGGTGCCGGTAACGGCGAGAGCGGCTTCGACAGGGAAATAGACTGTAAGGGCAATGTTCTTATGCCCGGCTTCAAAAATGCGCACACCCATACCGCTATGACATTCCTGCGTTCGTTCGCGGACGATCTTCCTTTGCAGGAGTGGCTGTATAACCGCGTTTTCCCCATGGAAGCGAAGCTTACCCCGGACAGAGTTTACTGGCTGTCACGGCTCGGTATCCTCGAATACCTCACGAGCGGTATCACCGCGAACTTTGATATGTACATGAAGACCGACGCTATTGTGAACGCCAGTGTTGACAGCGGCTTCCGTACCGTGCTGTGCGACTCCATGAACAACTTCGGAGGCTCCGTTGAACAGATGGAGCTCGACTACGACAAGTTCAATGCCACAGATCCGCTTGTATCATACCACCTCGGCTTCCATGCGGAGTACACCACGAGCCCCGAGCTTATGAAGCAGCTTTCCGACCTTGCCAACAGGAGAAAGCTCCCTGTGTTCGTTCACAGCTCCGAGACAAAGAATGAGGTGGACGGCTGTAAGGAGCGCTACGGAATGACTCCGACGGAGTACCTCGACAGCATCGGTATGTACAATTACGGCGGCGGCGGGTATCACTGCGTCTGGATGAGTGACCGCGACTTTGAGATATACAAGGAAAAGAAGCTGTTCGCTGTGACAAATCCCGCGTCCAACCTAAAGCTTGCCAGCGGTGTTGCTCCGATATGCCGTTTCCTGAAAGAGGGCATACCGGTCGCGATAGGCACTGACGGCCCTGCAAGCAACAACTGTCTCGATATGTTCCGCGAGATGTTCCTCGTGACCGGGCTCCAGAAGGTAAAGGAGATGAACGCAGAGGCGTGCGACGCGGCGGATGTGCTGAAAATGGCGTGTGTGAACGGTGCTCATGCTATGCGGCTGTACGACTGCGACACTCTTGCGGTCGGAAAGAAAGCCGATATCATTGAGATCGACCTGAACCAGCCCAATATGCAGCCGATGAACAACATAGCAAAGAACATAGTCTATGCCGGAAGCAAGCAGAACGTAAAGCGTACAATGGTCAACGGAAAGCTTCTTTACGAGTGCGGAGAGTTCTTTGTCGGCGAGAAGCCCGAGACTATCTACGAAAAGGCAAATATCATTATCAAAGAGATGAGCAATGAATAAGTTTATTTTACCCGACGGCGTTGAAGCGGTCATCGAGCGGCTTACCGAGTGCGGATATGAAGCGTATGCGGTAGGCGGCTGTGTACGCAACTTCATGCTCGGCATTGAACCGAAAGACTATGACGTCACCACAAGCGCCAGACCGGATGAGATGAAGCAGGCGCTCGAAGGCTTCCGGCTGGTGGAGACGGGTATCAAGTACGGTACGATAACCGTTATTGTAGGGGGGATGCCGATAGAGGTCACCACCTACCGCGTGGACGGAAACTACACAGACAACCGCCGTCCGGACAATGTGACATTCACTACTAAGCTCGCGGAAGACCTGAAACGGCGGGACTTCACCGTCAATGCGATGACGTACAGCTCCCGCACCGGAATTATCGACATCTTCGGCGGACGTACCGACCTGCAGAATGGTATTATCCGCGCTATCGGCGACCCGGACGAGCGTTTTCATGAGGACGGACTTCGCATACTGAGGGCTCTCAGATTTGCGTCGTGTTACGGACTTAAGATCGAGCCCGGAACAGCCGAGGCTGTTCACAGGAACAAAGCTCTGCTCGAACACATTGCGGGAGAGCGTATAGCTGCCGAACTGAACAGGCTGATCTGCGGTGATTGCGAGAATGTTCTGCGGGAATACTATGATGTGATATCCGTGTTTCTTCCCGAGCTTGCAAAGTGCAAGGGCTTCGACCAGCACACCAGATACCATGACCGCGATGTGCTGGAGCACACGATAGCAAGTGTCGCGGTAATAGAACCGAAAACTCATCTTCGCCTTGCGATGCTGCTGCACGATATAGGAAAGCCGATGTACTTCACAATGGGCGAGGACGGTATCGGACACTTCAAAGGACACCCAAAGGGAAGTGCGGCGATAGCGGAAAGCTTCCTTGAGCGGCTCAGATACAGCCGGGCGATATCCGACAGGGTAACTCTTCTTGTTAAAACGCACGACATCGTGATCGAGGACAGGGAGAACCTTATCAAGCGTTATCTGAACAAGTACGGCGAGGATGCATTCTTTGACATGATAAAGGTACATATCGCGGATAATATGAGCAAGGCTCCGGAGTGCCGCGAACGTGTAAAGACCTTCCGTGCCGCGGCTGAAACAGCGAAAAGGATAATTGCCTCGCGTGAGTGCTTCTCGTTGAAACAGCTTGCAGTAAACGGACATGATCTGAAAGCGCTCGGATACGAGGGCGCGGAGATCGGCGAAAAGCTGGACAGGCTGCTGGAGCTTGTAATAGACGGGGAATGCGAGAATGAGAAAAATGCACTTATAAATGCTTTGGCATAAAAGTGCGGAGGTAAGTAATGAGTGCAATAGATATAGGAATAGATCTCGGTACCGCCAACACCATAATCACGATAGGCGGGAAGGGAATTGTCATAAACGAACCGAGCGTGGTAGCCTACGACAAGAAGAAAAAACAAGTGCTCGCGGTAGGTGAGGAAGCCTACAGAATGCTCGGAAGAACACCCGAGTACATCGTTGCGGTAAAGCCTCTCGCGGACGGGGTCATCTCCGACAACGTCATGGCGGAGGCTATGATCTCGGAGTTCATACGCAAGGTAAGCGGGAGTATGCTGCTCAAACCGCGCATAATCATCTGTGTACCTTCCTCCGTCACCGACGTTGAGACCCGTGCGGTGGTGGAAGCTGCCCTTTCGGCAGGCGCGAGGAAGGTGTACATCATCGAGGAGCCGATAGCAGCGCTTCTCGGTGCGGGAATAGACATCTCGAAGCCCAACGGCTACATGGTGGTGGATATCGGCGGCGGTACGGCGGATGTGGCTGTGGTGTCATTCAACGGCATTGTCAAATCGGAATCTATCAAGGTCGCCGGGAACAAGTTTGACGAGGCGATAGTTCGCTATGTTACGCAGAAGTATAAGCTGCTTATCGGCGAAAAGACCGCCGAGGAGATAAAGAAGAAGATCACCAACGTATTCAACCCTACAGGAGAAAAGAAAATGCAGGTCAAGGGAAGACACCTTCTGAAAGGTCTTCCCGTGACAATGGAGATATCCGATCTTGACGCGGCGGAAGCCGTAGCTGAGAATGTAATGGTGATAATAGACGGCATCAAGGCTGTACTTGAGGTCACACCGCCGGAGCTTATCGGCGACATACACGAGAACGGTATCATACTGACAGGCGGCGGCGCGCTGATTGGAGGGCTTCCGGAAGCGATAACCCAGGAGACCCGCGTGAAATGCTATGTGGCGGATAACCCGCTCGAATGTGTGGCAAGAGGTGTTGCGGCGGCGTTCGCGCTGTCCGAGGATCTGCTTGACGGCTTCGAGAAGATATCATTGTACAGATACAAATAAAGACAGACTCTCTCCTGACAGGAGAGAGTCTGTTTTATTCATTGCTGTTCCTGAACGCGATCAGACGGTCTATACAGTTGTCCGTCACCGATAGAATTACAAATCGAATGTCTTTGTAATCAACGTGCGGCTTCTTGTCGGAGTCCTCGGGAAGATCCTCCGGAACATATTCAAGAAGGCTTATCACGAATCCCGATATCGTATCGAAATCGTGATCCTCCGGCAGCGAGTACCCGAACAGCTCCAGAACGTCGTCCGGGTCGGCTTCACCGCTTATCTCGTACTTGTCGGTGCCGATCTTGCGTATCTCGGCGCTCTCGGTATCATACTCATCCTGAATGTTGCCCATAACGGACTCGATTATGTCTTCGAGCGTAACAATTCCCGCGGTGCCGCCGTACTCGTCAACCACCACCGCCATACCTGTCTTTGCTCCGGTCATGGTCTTGAACGCGTCGCTGCAGGTGCAGCTTTCCGGGACGTACACCGTCTCACGGATAAAATCTTCAAGCCTGAACTCGTCAAGGTGTTCGCTTCCGATCAGGCAGAGCAGGTCTTTGACTATGATAACACCGACGATCTTGTCTATGCTCTTCTCGTAGACGGGTAGCCGCGAAAACCCCATTTCAAGCGCAATGTAGATTATGTCATCAAGCGACGCGCCTTTCTCGACGGCGGTTATGTTCACGCGGTGGGTCATCACGTCTTCAACGCTCAGGTCGTCGTACTCGAATACGTTGCTTATGAGCTCGGCTGAGTTGTCCTCGATAGCGCCGCTCTCTGTGCCGGATTCCACCATTGACATGATATCGTCCTCGGTAACGTCCTCTCCGTAGTTCTCACCTACCGCTTTTTTGAGAATGAATGTGAGCCCCTTGTTCAGCATTATCAGCGGAAACAGCAGTATCTCCGCAGGTTTCGGCTTTCGTTTATGACCGTCAGTTTCCATATAACGTCCTTTCCTGTTCTTATCATTTGTATTTACGAGCCGGGGTAGGGGATCAGTGCCTGTCGAAGCGGAAGAACCGCTCGGCGTTCCTGTTGCAGGCTTCCACCGCTTCCTCGGTGGTTATCCCCTTTATCTCGGCAAGCTTCTGTGCGGTAAAGATGAGGTTGCCGCTGTCATTGCGCTCTCCGCGGTGCGGAACGGGTGTCATGTACGGACAGTCCGTTTCGAGCATTATCCTGTCGAGCGGGATATAAGCGCACGCCTCCGCAGCTTTCTTAGCGTTTTTGAAGGTCAGCAGTCCCGTGAAGCTTATCATCATTCCGAACGAGAGTATCTCCCTCGCGGTCTCTATGCTTCCGGAGAAGCAGTGCATGACTCCGTCCGGTCTGTACTCCCTCAGTATGTCGAGTATTTCCCCGGTGCAGTCCCGCGAGTGTACGCAAACGGGTAAATCAAGCTCCCGCGCGAGTTCAAGCTGCTCCCGGAAAAAGCGTATCTGGCGGTCACGGTCGAACCCTTCCCAGTGGAAATCCAGACCGATCTCGCCTATTGCGCAGACCTTGCGGTGAGCAGCGAGTTTTTTAAGCTCGGCGAGGTATCCGTCGCTCTCGTCGGCACAGTTCTCCGGGTGAACTCCGACAGCGGCGTACATATTGTCGTACCGCTCGGCGAGCGCAATGCTCGTTCTGCTCTTTCCTATGTCACAGCCGAGGGTGACGATCTTTTCACAGCTCTCCGCGAAAAGCCTGTCCAGAAGCTCGTATCTGTCGCTGTCGAACGCCTCGTCGTCGTAGTGTGAATGTGTGTCGGTTATCTTCATCTCAGTTTCTTCACGCTGTCCCTTTCGATAAGATTGCCCGTGACGAGCACACGTCCGCAGCGGTAGTTCTTGTCCTGTATCTTTCTGATTATCATATCCACCGCGTGATTGGACATCTCGTAGCTGTTCACGTCAATGGTCGTTATTCTCGGGTTGGAGATCGTGGAGTAGATGTGGTTGTCGTAGCCAACGACGGAAATGTCCTCCGGGATACGAAGCCCCCGTGAGCGGAGCTGATTTATGAGGATATACGCTGCTTCGTCGCAGTTACACACAAATGCTGTCGGAAGCTCGTTTGGGAGCGCATATTCGCGGAATCCCACGCCGTCGGACTTTCTGTCCTCGATCACCCAGTTCTGGTTTAGGCGTATGCGGTTCTCGATGTGCGCCTTGTAGTAGCCTAAGTATCTGTCCTGAATGCTCGAAGTCGAGGCGATAGAGCCGATAAAGCCTATCTTGCGGTGTCCGAGGGAGATCAGGTGGTTGGTGATGATGTATGAGCCGAAGAAGTTGTCGGCTATCACGGTATCTATGTCATTGCGGGAGCTGTAGAAGTCGAGGAACACCGTAGGAACGCCGAGAGACATGAGCGCGTTGACGTAGCTGTTGGAGAACTGTCCGAGCACGATAACGCCGTCAACTTTCCTGTCGGACACGGATTTTGGCATTTCGCAGGTAGTCTCGTCGTCCTCGGAAACAACGTCGAGTATGCCGTAGTAGCTCTGCTTCTGGAGCAGCTCGACAATGTAGCGGTAAACGACCCAGTAGAACGCGCTCGCGTCGGAGATGAAATGCCGTGCGACGATAACGCTTATGCTGTAGGTAAGGTTCTCCTTCGGTGACTTGGATGCCCCGCTGAACTGATACCCCATTTCCTCCGCCTTCTGCTTGATGCGTTCGCGAAGTTCGTTACCGACGCCGTCTTTGTCTCCGAGAGCCTTTGAGACTGTGACGGTGCTGACTCCGATCTCCTTCGCTATATCGCTCATGGTAACGGTCTTTTTAATCATGCCGATGCTCCTTTGCTTTAGGCTTTTTATCCGGAATTAATGGTTAATACCGATCTCAGATCGTTATTAACATATACTTTAATTTTAAGTTAAAATACAGATTTTGTAAATTAACTTATTGCACAATTTTTTACTGTAGATTTTGTGCAGCTTTACCTACCGAGTGAAATGCAATTCTCCGTTATTTTATTGTAAAAAAATGGGTCTGCAAATTTGTTAATTGTGCATATTGATAATATGCGATTCCTTGTGTTATAATAAAAAAGTGTAATACTACGATAATGTAATCGTGTGCATAGCTTATTACTTTGGCAACTAAATATTGTTAAAACCGGTAATTCAAATAGCCGTTCTTTCTCCCCGCCTTCTGAGGGAAGAAAGAACAGAACTACCATTATTAAATTGCCGGAGTAATAATACTTCATTATCATGTTATGTGGAGGACAAAGATTTGAGCGTAACGATAAAAGATGTTGCAAAAGCGGCTAATGTGTCGGTAGCGACAGTTTCGCGTGTACTTAATAAAAAGACCAATGTTTCTGACGAAGCCGTTGAAGCGGTCAATGAAGCCGTCAAAAAGCTCGGCTACAGTCCCAACTTCCTCGGACGTGACCTGCGCAAGAGCGAGACCCGGCGTATCCTCGCCATAATCGCATCCACTGAGCAGAGTTTCTATTCCGAGGTGATCCGCGGAATGGAGGAAGCCGCGTTCGCGAAGGGCTACGACGTGCTGATAGCCACGACCCGCGACGATCCGGAGCATGAGATGCACCTTCTCGGTATGCTGTTCTCCCGATCGGTTGACGGAGCTGTGCTGCTGGGACCGAAGCTCGATGCGGAAACGATCTCAGAGCTCGGCGAGAGCCACCATATCGCGATGTGCCTTGAACGGCTCGAAAACTGCAACGTGCTTACTGTGACCATAGACAACATCAAAGCGGGGCGTGATGCGGTGAACTACCTGATAAACAAGGGTCGCCGCCGTATCGGACTCATCACCACGAAGCAGCGCAGTCAGTCCTCCATTGACCGCGAGATTGGTTACAGACAGGCTCTTGAAGCAAGCGGCATACCATACGACGAGAGCTTGGTCTACTACGGCACCTACGAGGCGGAGTCCGGAACAAAAGGCTGCGCGGCGCTGATGTCGCTTGAGAACCCGCCCGACGCGATATTCTCGATCTCTGACATGATCGCGATAGGCGCTATGAACTACGCACTTTCCAACGGTATCAACATCGGAAAGGACGTTATGTTCTTCGGCTTCGACGATATCCAGTATTCGCATATCTTCGTCCCGCATCTTTCCACCGTGAGCCAGCCGTGCTTCATGCAGGGAAAGCTCGTGGTAGAGAAGCTTATTGAGAACATGAAGTCAGACGAGCCCGACAAGTCGCTGTATATGCTCCCGCACAGCCTTATCCTGCGCGAGACTACTGGCGACTGAGTTACTGAGTATAGACCGGAGAATATATGGATACGATATATAACGAGATAAAGTTTCTTTCAGAAGGCGACCCCGGAAAGTGGGAAAGCACCTGTCTTCCGATAGGAAACGGGTATATGGGTGCGACGTTCTTCGGTGGGATAGAGCGTGAGACTGTCGTTCTCAACGAAAAGACGCTCTGGACGGGAGGACCTTCTCCTTCGCGTCCCGGTTACAACGGCGGCAACCGAAAAGGCGCGTACAAGTCCGTAAAGCGGGTCCGGGAGCTTCTCGCGGCGGGAAAGTATGATGAGGCTGTTGCACTTCTCCCAGAGCTTACCTGTGAGACCGGGGAAGGCTTCGGCGCGTATCAGTGCCTTTGCAACGCTGTGTTTGAGTTCCCGGACATCGACAAGAGCAAGGTCACGGATTACCGGCGCTCGCTTGATCTTGAAAGTGCGGAGTATAACAATGATTTTATTTGCGACGGACATAAGTTCGTAAGAAGCGCTTTCGCATCATACCCCGCGCGGGTCATCTGTATGCACTTTTATCCCGAATGTGAAGGTGAGGGAAGTATCGGCTTTAAGCTGTCTCTTGACAAGGTACAGGAAGGATGTACTATAAAAGCCGAAGGAAACCGCCTCGATTACTATGGCGCGCTTACCGATAACGGGCTTCGTTATCATGCGGCGTTTTACATCATGACCGACGGCGGTACGGTGACCGGTTCTGACGGCTGCATTACTGTCAAGGATGCCGGTGAAGTTGTTATTTACTTTACCGCGGCAACGGATTATTCCGACGAATACCCGACATACAGAAGCGGGAAAGACCCCGCAGATACAGTAAATGCGGTTCTTTCGCGCTTTGACGGGAGGGACATAAGCTATGTGAACGACTTGTTCAACGAACACTATGACGATTACCGCGCGCTTTACGACCGCGTGAAGCTGTCGCTGAACGGTGCTCAGAGCGCTGTTCCCGACATCGAAACACTCCTGAAACGCTACAAGGACGGCGACAGCAAAGCCGCTGATATCCTCGAACCGCTGTACTTCCAGTACGGGCGCTATCTGCTGATATCCTCGTCGCGGGAGGGCTCACTTCCCGCAAATTTACAGGGTGTATGGAACGAGAGCAATATGCCGCCGTGGTGCTGCGACTATCACATTAACGTGAACTTGCAGATGAACTACTGGGGCGCGTTCAACACGAACCTCGCCGAGACCGCGATACCGCTCGTTGACTACCTCGACAGTCTCCGCGCTCCCGGACGTGTGACCGCGAAGGAATATTACAACATCGTAAGCGACGAAGCTCATCCGAAGAACGGCTGGACGGCTCATACGCAGTCGAACCCGTTCGGGTTTACCGCTCCCGGCTGGGATTTCTAC
>JAFZOA010000127.1 GCA_017550775.1 Ruminiclostridium sp.
AAAATGTAAACCTTTTATCCATATTACTTTACCCCCAGTCGTTTTTTCAGTTCGTCCGCGTACTGCCGCGAAACTATCATCTGCTCGCCGTTTTCGAGCGTGAGCCGCAGCCGCCGGTCGAGTTCCGCCTTTATCGATCGTATGAACCGAAGTCTCACAAGGCAGGATTTGCTGATACGCGGGAAGCCGCTCCCGCACAGCCGTTCCTCCATTTCGTACAGCTTCATCTTCGTTTCGTAGCACTCACTGTCCGTGTAAACGAAGGTCTTGCGGTCGACCGACTCGATGTAAGCGATCTTTGATATGTCAAGTATGAACGACTCGTCGTCTTTTATCGCCGTTATCTGACTGTCCATTATCCGCAGAGCCGCTATTATGCTTTCGGTCTCGGGAGTCAGCGCCGGGCAGTTGACCGTTATCTCGGTGTCACTGAGCGTCGGATCTATGTTTATCGAAATTTTCACGGTATCACCTCTCTGTATGCTATAATATCACAACCGGGAAGGAATTTCAAGTAGGTCATACGCGACCTGCCAGAATTGATGACTGAAATGCCATATCTGTCACAGAATAAGTGTTTTGGGATCGATCGCGGTGGCAGAAAGGCAGTTTCATCTTGATTTTTAGACCAGAATATGATATAATAAAAGTCGGTTTATTTCGCGCACAATGAAAGTAAGAGAAGGAAACATCACGTCCGCAGACGGCCGGATCACTGACGGAAAAAGATATATCATGAAAACCGAAGAAAAAGAAGACAAACGAATATATATCTTAAGCAAAGAAAAGCCGGTCAAGGCTGTCATAAAGCTCGGCGTACCGCTTATAGCCGGAATGTTCATAATGGTGCTCTATAACCTTGTGGACACATATTTCATCGGGCTGGGGTATTATGATTAAGCAAACGGAACGATAACTTCAGATTTATACTATCAAAAAAATATATCAACGACATTTTTAATTTGTTGGAGGATAAAATGCAGATAAGATTATTCAAGCCGGAAGATGCCGAAGAAACAGCACAAGTCATTGCCGAAACTCTTCGTGTAAGCAACAGTAAGGATTATCCGGAACAATTCATAGAAGTCAACATAGCCTCTCACTCAGCAGATGAGTTGATAAAGGCTTCAAATGAACGACATATGTATGTGGTCAGTGAGGGAGAGCGTATTATCGGCACCGGCGGGATTGCGGGATACTGGGGCAGCCTCACCGAAAGCATCTTGCTGACGATATTTGTTTTGCCCGAATATCAGGGAAAAGGAGTCGGCAGAAGAATAATTGAGACGCTTGAGAAAGATGAATACTTTTTAAGGGCGAAGCGTATAGAGATTCCTGCTTCATTAACTGCGGTCGGATTTTACCGCAAAATGGGATATGATTATAAAAGCGGTATTGCAAAACCGGAAGACGGATTGATGTACCGTCTGGAAAAATTCAGATAGACACAAATGGTGATCTGACGAAGTGGTTCTCTTGTACCCAAGAATGGAGTATTCCAATGAAAAAAGCATTAAAGATTATCGGGATAGTTTTACTTTCAATTCTGATATTACTTGTTCTGTTCCTGTTGATCGTATTCATTTACAACCTGATAATGCTGAACGACGAAAAGGCGTTATTTGACGATCATATCGGCGAAATGGTAGAGATCGACGGACACAATATGTGCATATACACCGAAGGTGAGGGAGACCATACATTATTATTCCTTTCGGGCTCCGGAACAGCCTCTCCCATACTTGATTTCAAAAGCCTGTACAGCCGGTTATCGGGCGAGTATAAGATCGTTGTTATTGAGAAATTCGGCTATGGATTCAGCGATATAGTGGATGAAGAAAGATCATTTGATACGATATTCAGACAGGATAGAGAAGCTCTTTCAAAAATGGGTATCGAAGGCCCGTTTATTCTGTGTCCGCACTCTATGTCAGGACTTGAAACAATACTCTGGGCGCAGGAATACCCCGATGAAGTCGAAGCAGTCGTAGGTCTTGATATGGTGCTCCCGCGTACCTATGACGATTTCGATTTTGACAGCATATACAGGTTCGAAAAGCTGGCTGCTTTTGCACGTGATCTGGGACTTATCAGGTTCTACTATTCGGACGGTTCGCTGCCCTCCGAGCTTTCAAAAGAAGAAAAGGAACTGTATCGTGCAATTGCCTGCAAAATAGCCGTCAATGTTGATATTATAAAAGAAGGACAGGCTATTACCGATGCTGTCAGAGAAATCGACAGTAAGCCGAAGCCCGATGTGCCGATGATAATGTTTGTTTCCGACGGAACGGAGGTCAAAGGTACCGACTGGATCGAAAAACATTATGAATATGCGTCAGACTTGACAAATGCAAAGGTGATCGAACTTTGCTGCGGACACTACGTCCATAACTTTAAGCAGGATCAGATCAGCGAGAAAATGAAAGAATTTATCAGTGAACTTGATCGCTGAAAGCTGATATAGCATAAACTTTGCCTTAGTCTATAAAGGAGTAAGATAACGTCCGATATGAGAAAGCATTATATTGACAATTTAAGATGGATGGATGTTTTTCTGCTTATCCCCTACCACGCAGCTCAGGCATTCAGCACATGGGGAGAACTGAATTATATGTATTTCCGACCGGACAGGGCAATAAGCAGTTTCATTGTATTTTTCAGTCCCTTCTTTATGCCGCTTCTTTTTCTTCTGGCGGGTATGAGCACAAGATACGCACTGAAAAAGCGCACATTCGGTCAGTATATCGTTGAAAGAGCAAAAAGACTGATAGTGCCGTTTATATTCGGTACACTTGTTTTCTGCCCGATACTTGCCTATATTGGAAACCTGACCAATTATGGATACAGCGGCAGCTTTTTTGAACATTATGCAGTGTTCTTTACGAAATGGAATGATCTGACGGGTTTTGACGGAGGATTTAATGTCGGTCAGTTCTGGTTCTTATATTTCCTGTTCGTAATATCCCTGGTATCAGTCGGCATCATTGCATTATCAGACAGGCTGATCAAAAATCAGGAAAAGGCAGAAAAGATACCGTTCTGGGCGCTCTGTCTTATGGTCATACCGCTCCCGCTTTTATATGATCATCTGTCGGTCGGCGGGAAGAGTTTTGCTGAATATCTGTATATTTTCCTTATCGGTTATTATATTATGTCCTGCGATAAAGTGATAGAAAAAGCCGAAAAATACAGATATATTTCACTGGCGGTGGGACTTGCCGCAGGTATTGCGGATGTATATATGTTTATATGGTCGGGCAAAGATTTCGGCGTAATAAACACGATCGCAAAGGCTTTTGCGGAATGGTTCATGATACTTGCTCTTATCGGTATCGGAAAAAATATTCTTGATAATAAAAACAAAGTGTCGGAATATATGTCACAGCGGTCTTTTCCGTATTTCAGCCTGCACTTTTTGTGGATAGTCCTGTTCCAGTACTGGTTCGCCGATATTCTGATCGGAAATACAGCTCTGCTGTATTTCGTGCCGGTCATCTGCGCTTATGCCGCAACACTGATCTGCTCGGAAATATGTCTGAGAATACCGGTATTATGTTTCCTCATGGGGACAAAACCGATCACAAAGAATAAATCCTGAACCGATAGATACTGGGCAATTCTGACGAATGATATTTTGTGATATAATCACTGATGTTAAACGGAAAATGTCGAAAGGAACCGAAATAATATGAAAATCAGAGTAATGAATATATCTGATTACGAAAAGGTTTATCAGTTGTGGTTGTCCTGTGCGGGTATGGGGCTTAATAATCTGGATGATTCAAAAGAGGGAATTGAAAGATTCCTGAACAGAAATCCCGGAACGTGTTTTGTCGCTGAGACAGAACAGAAAATAATCGGCGTAATAATTGCCGGAAACGACGGAAGAAGAGGCTATATCTACCATAC
>JAFZOA010000128.1 GCA_017550775.1 Ruminiclostridium sp.
GCGTCCTCTCCACCCTCGGCGGTCAGACAGGCCTTACGCTCTCTATGCAGCTCGCAGAGTGCGGATTTCTTGCCGAGAACGGCGTGAAGCTGCTCGGCGCAGACCCCGAGACCATTCATAGGGCAGAGGACAGACAGGCGTTCAAGGACACCATGGAGGCGATAGGCGAGCCTGTCATCCCGTCCAAAGTTGTCGAGACGCTTGAAGATGCAATGGATTTCGCAAATCTCGTCATCGGCTACCCGGTGATCGTCCGTCCTGCATTCACGCTCGGCGGTACCGGCGGAGGTCTCGCGAACAATGAAGAGGAGCTGCATGAGATAGCTACCAACGGACTTCGCCTTTCTCCGATACACCAGATACTTGTGGAAAAGTGCATTGCCGGCTGGAAAGAAATTGAGTTTGAGGTCATCCGCGACGCAAAGGGCAATGTGATAACTGTCTGCTCAATGGAGAACTTCGACCCTGTCGGCGTTCACACCGGCGACAGTATAGTTGTCGCACCGGCAGTAACCCTCGCCGACAAGGAGTACCAGATGCTCCGTACCGCGGCTCTTAATATAATTCAGGCTCTCAAAGTCGAGGGCGGTTGCAACTGTCAGTTCGCGCTCAATCCCGACTCCTTTGAGTACGCCGTTATCGAGGTCAACCCGCGTGTATCGCGTTCCTCTGCGCTCGCGTCGAAGGCTACCGGTTACCCGATAGCAAAGGTGGCGACGCGTATAGCTATCGGCTATTCGCTCGACGAGATAGTGAATCAGGTAACGGGCAAGACCTACGCCTGCTTTGAGCCGGCGCTGGACTACATCGTGGTGAAGTTCCCGAAGTGGCCCTTCGATAAGTTCGTGTACGCGAAGAAAACTCTCGGTACGCAGATGAAGGCGACCGGCGAGATCATGGCGATCGGTACCAGCTTCGAGGCGGCGATGATGAAGGCTGTGCGTTCGATAGAGCTGGGGCTCGATACCATGTCCAAGCCGGAATTTGCGAAGCTTTCCGATTCCGAGGTTGGACAGAAGCTTTCCGATATAGACACAGACCGCTCTTTCTGCGTGTTCGAGGCATTGAAGCGCGGAATAGACGTGAATACCATACATGACATTACAAAGATCGACAAGTGGTTCATAAGCAAGCTCAAAAACCTTGTCGACCTTGAAGCATGGCTTGCCGAGGGTACCCTCACCCAGGAGAAGTACGACACGGCGAAGAAGTACTGCTACCTTGACAAGTCGATAGAGAAGATAGCCTGTCAGACCCTTGACGAGTGCGGCATAAAGCGCAGACACGCCGTTTACAAAATGGTCGATACCTGCGCCGCGGAGTTCTCCGCAGAAACACCGTACTTCTACAGCACCTACGACGACGAGAACGAGGCGGAGGAGTTCATAAAGGAGCACGACACCGGACGCAAAAAGGTGATCGTTTTCGGCTCGGGACCCATTCGTATCGGTCAGGGTATCGAGTTCGACTACTGCTCGGTACACTGTGTCTGGGCGCTGAAGGAAATGGGATATGAGACTGTTATCTGCAACAACAACCCCGAGACAGTCTCCACCGACTTCGACACCGGCGACAGGCTGTACTTCGACCCGCTCACATTCGAGGATGTAGATTCGCTTATCGCGACCGAGAAGCCGGACGGTGTTGTGGTGCAGTTCGGCGGTCAGACCGCAATAAAGCTCACAAAGCATTTGCAGGAGATCGGCGCGAACATTCTCGGTACCTCGGCGGAGAGCATCGACGCGGCGGAGGACAGAGAGCTGTTTGACGAGCTTCTTGAAAAGTGCGGCATACCGCGTCCCAAAGGGCATACCGTATTCACGACAGACGAAGCCCTCGCGTCCGCAAATCAGCTCGGTTATCCGGTTCTGCTGCGCCCGTCCTATGTACTCGGCGGTCAGAACATGATAATCGCGCACTGCGACAGCGACGTGACCGAATACATGGAGATCATCACATCTCACGGGCTTGAAAACCCCGTGCTGATCGACAAGTACCTCATGGGTACCGAGGTCGAGGTCGACGCGATATGCGACGGTACGGACTTCCTGATACCCGGCATCATGGAGCACATCGAGCGTGCGGGTGTACACTCCGGCGACAGTATCTCGGTATATCCGGCTCAGACGCTTACCGAGCGCGTGAAGCGTGTTATCGTCGCATACACGGAACGACTTGCAAAGGCTCTGAACGTCATCGGACTTGTGAACATACAGTATGTCGTTTATAACAACGAGGTCTATGTGATAGAGGTAAACCCGCGTTCGTCCCGTACAGTCCCGTACATCTCGAAGGTAACGGGTGTACAGATGGTTGATATCGCAACAAAGATAATGGCGGGACATTCGCTGAAGGAGCAGGGACTTCCTTCCGGACTTTACCCCGTCGGAAATTATGTTGCAGTCAAGGTGCCGGTGTTCAGCTTCGAGAAGCTGCATGATGTTGATACTCAGCTCGGACCCGAAATGAAGTCTACCGGTGAGTGCCTCGGTATAGCGCACAGCTTTGAGGCGGCGCTGTTCAAGGGTCTTATCGCAGCAGGCTTCAGAATGTACGACAAGGGCGGAGTGCTGTTCTCTGTCAGAAACGAGGACAAGCCTGAGATCATCGAGATCGCGAGCCGGTTCGAGCAGCTCGGATTTGACATCTACGCGACGAGCGGAACGGCTTCCACGCTTATACGCAATATGATAGCAACGAACTTTGTTCATCGCGTAAGCGAGCAGCAGGAACCGAACATAATGACTCTGCTCGAAAGCGGAGACATCAACTATGTGATCTCCACCTCCGAGACCGGACGTTCTCCGGCGCGTGACAGCGTTAAAATGCGCCGCAAGGCGGTCGAGCGCTCTATCGCGTGCCTTACATCTGTTGACACGGCAGATGCGCTTGTACGCTGCATCGAGATGAAGAAGAGCATAGACGATGTTGAAATGGTGGATATAACTAAGATATGAAGGGAAGATACGAATGAAGGTCGGAGATATCAGCATCAGACGAAGATACTCGGCGGCGCAGCTCGTGGTCGATATCGTGTCTCTTGCGGCACTCGTATATCTCGGCTACATCATCTACGCCTGTGCGACAGATATAGAACGGCTCAAAAGCCTCAACCGGACAGACGCGGATATGTCTATGTTCGACTGGAGACCGCTGATAATATGGGCTGTGGTCGCTGTTGCGGTATTCGCGGCTTCATTCCTGCTTATCTTCCGTAATAAGAAGCAGCCGAAAAAGCTGTTCATAACCGAGAACAACGCGGTGAAATACTGCAACATCATCGACACCGGTGTATCATGCGTCCGGCTGATGATGATATTGCTGATAAGCGAGGTTTGCTATATTCACGGCGGCGCTATTAGAATGGCGAATGTCGGGTTTTCGATGCAGCTTGTGATCGACCCGCTCATAATCGTGTGCATCATTATCCTGACGCGCATGAGGCTCACCGCGATAAGCGACGTGGAGAGGGAACGGTCCCAGAAGGAAACCGTAAAACGTGAGATCGTTGAGGACTGAAAGGAACATATATGTCATACAGATGCGGAGAATATAAGATAACGGCCAAGAAAGCGCTTGCGGAGAACATTTACTCCTTCACCGTGCATTGCCCGGAGGTCGCAGAGCTTGCCGTTTGCGGACAGTTCGTGCATATTCTTGCACCGGGCTTCACTCTGCGCAGACCTATATCTATTTGCGGTATCGACCGCGAACAGGGAACGGTGCGCTTTGTGTTTCTGGTAAAGGGTCACGGCACAGAAGCGATAGCCCGGCTAAACGAGGGCGATACGCTCAACATGATCGCGCCGCTTGGAAACGGGTTTTCCGTACAGTCGGCTCCGGCCGGAAAGCGGGTGATCGTCGTCGGCGGCGGTATCGGCGTTCCGCCCATGCTTGAGACAGCTAAGAACTGCGAAAACGTGACCGCGGTGCTCGGATTCCGCAGCTACGGAAACATTATTCTTGCGGAAGAGTTCCGCGGGGTGTGCAAAAACGTGATCATCTGCACGGACGACGGTTCCGTCGGAGAGAAGGGTATCGTGACCGTGCCGCTTACCCGTGAACTCGACAAGGGCGACGTCGGAGCGGTATTTGCGTGCGGACCCACAAGAATGCTCGGAGCCGTGGCGGAGCTTGCAATGCGGTACGGTGTGTTCTGTGAGGTGTCGCTGGAGGAGCGCATGGGCTGCGGCGTGGGAGCGTGCGTAGGCTGTGTGGCGAGGATAAAACGTGACGGGGAAGAGAAGCTTCTGAGAGTCTGCAAGGAAGGCCCCGTGTTCAATGCCGAGGAGGTGCTGTTTTGAGCAAGGATCTTTCCGTTAAGGTCGCGGGCGTAACATTCCCGAACCCGGTAATAGCCGCCTCCGGTACATACGGCTTTGGTGAGGACTACGCGCCGCTGTATCCGCTGAACAAGCTCGGCGGTATCTCCTGCAAGGGTACGACGATAAACGAGAAGGCGGGTAATCTCCCTCCGCGCATAGCCGAGACAACGGCGGGTATGCTCAATTCGGTGGGCTTGCAGAACCCCGGAGTTGACGTGTTCATAAAGAAGTATCTTCCGGAGCTGAAGAAGAACGGCAATGTGATAATCGCGAACCTTGCGGGCGCGACGATAGACGACTACAGAGCCGCCGCCGAGAAGCTTGACGCTACGGACGTTGACATGATAGAGTTGAACATTTCATGCCCGAACGTAAAGCAGGGCGGCGCTACATGGGGAACTACCTGCGAGGGCGCTGGCTCGGTCACAAGGGCTGTTCGCGCGGTAACAAAGAAGCCGATAATGGTCAAGCTTACCCCGAATGTAACGAACATAACCGAGATAGCAAAAGCAGTCGAAGCGGATGGAGCGGACTGTGTTTCGCTCATTAACACTCTGCTCGGCATGAGGATAGATATTAGGACGCGCAGACCTGTTTTGCACAACAATGTCGGCGGATTTTCGGGGCCTGCTGTGTTCCCGGTCGCGGTTCGCATGGTGTGGCAGGTAGCAAACGCCGTGAACATAGACGTTGTCGGAATGGGCGGCATAACTACGTGGGAAGACGCGGTCGAGATGATGATGGCTGGCGCGAGCGCGGTACAGATGGGAACGGCGATATTCACCGACCCGTACGCCCCGCTTAAAGTCATAGACGGACTTGAACGCTACATGGCCGAAAACGGGCTCGAAAGCCTTTCGGAGATCGTAGGAACGGTAAAGCCGTGGTAAGATCGCCGGCAGAGATCTGATCAATACCGTGCCCCTGATATAACAGCCCATCTCTGGAAAGGAGGACTTGTATGGCTTTTGACTACAAGAAGGAATACAAGGAGTTCTATCTTCCGAAGGACAAGCCCGTGATCGTTGAGATCCCGGAGATGAACTTTGTCGCGGTGCGAGGAAAAGGCGACCCGAACGATGAAGACGGGGAGTACAGGAAAGCGCTTGAACTGCTGTACGGAGTTTCGTACACTTTAAAGATGAGCAAAAAGGGCGACCACAGGATAGACGGTTACTTCGACTATGTTGTACCGCCTCTCGAAGGGCTGTGGCAGCAGAACGGTTCAGCCGTCATCGACTACTCCCGCAAGGACAGCTTCGAGTGGGTGTCTATGATAAGGCTTCCGGATTTCGTCACCGTGAACGATTTTGACTGGGCAGTAAAAGAAGCCTCCGCAAAGAAGAAGACAGACTTCTCAAAAGCAGAGTTCTTCACATACAGCGAGGGGCTTTCCGTACAGTGTCTGCACACAGGCTCGTACGATACCGAGCCGGAGACGGTCTCGAAGATGAATGAGTTCATCGTTTCTGAGGGGTATGTCTCCGATATCAGCGATAAGCGCAGGCATCATGAGATATATCTGAGTGACCCGAGAAAGACTGCGGCGGAAAAGCTCAGAACGGTCATAAGACTTCCGATTGCGGGAAAATGATTATTTGAGGTGAGAGATTTGTCCGATAACAAAATGACAGTCGCAAAGGCAATGGTCGAATGTCTGAAAGCCGAGGGTGTAAAGCACGTCTTCGGTTATCCTGGCGCGGCTATCTGTCCTTTCTACGATGAGCTTATCTCGTCGGGCATAGAACATATACTTGTACGTCACGAGGTCAACAGCGGTCATGCCGCGAGCGGATATGCCCGTGTTACCGACAGGGCGGGCGTGTGTATAGCCACATCTGGTCCCGGCGCACTCAACCTCATTACCGCCATCGCTACCGCCTACATGGACAGTATTCCGATAGTGGCGATCACCGGTCAGGTGAACTCCGACCAGATCGGGCGCGACGTTTTCCAGGAAGCGGATATCACCGGTTCTTCGGAGCCGTTCGTAAAACACAGCTACATCGTCAAGGATCCGGCTTCGATCTGTGATGTGATAAAAAAAGC
>JAFZOA010000009.1 GCA_017550775.1 Ruminiclostridium sp.
CGCGGAGGAGAACGGTCTGCTTGCCGTGGGCGGCGACCTGTCCGTGGATATGCTGCTGCTCGCGTACAGCAACGGTATCTTTCCGTGGTTCAACAAGGGCGACCCGGTGCTTTGGTGGTGTCCCCACGAGCGCTTCATCATCAGACCGGAGAATATCCATGTCTCAAAGTCGATGCGCAAATTCATGCGCCGGCACGAAACGAGCATCCTGCTCAACCGCGACTTTGCCGACACGATTCACCGCTGTCGGCTGAAACGAGAGTCCGGCGTAGGAACATGGATAACCGACGAAATGGAGAAGGCGTACTGCGAGCTGCACCGGTCGGGCTTTGCGGCGAGTGTGGAAGCATACACCGACGGCGAGCTTGCGGGCGGACTGTACGGGGTGTGCATCGGGAAAAACTTCTTTGGTGAGAGCATGTTCTCGGACAAGGAGAACGGATCCAAGATCGCGCTGATACTGCTTGCGCGGCTTCTTGCGGAGAAGGGCTGCCGTATGATAGATTGTCAGTTCCGGACAGATCACCTTGCAAGCATGGGCGGGGAGAGTATCTCTTATGACGAGTATATGGTGCTGATAAGATAAAACGGCTTACGGGAACGGGTTTCACTTCGGAAACTACAGAATTCAGATATCGCCGCACCGTTTACGGATAGAAAAACAATGCCTGCGAAAGATTTATTACTGCGATTGTTATTCTTGACAACATACGCTGATCGTTATATAATAGATAGTGTATCTTAACAGATCAGAAATCTGCAGAACTGCATACATTAACCCGGAAGGGAATTCACAGGAGGGTCAATAATGGATAATAATCCTTCACCGATCGAAGAGGAAAAAAACGCAGTCAGTGATGAAAGCGAGGCTGTGCAGGACAATACTTCATCCGATGCTGAAAAAACCGATACAAAAAAGCACCTGACGCGCGCCGAAAAAAAGCAGGCAAAGCGTGAACGCAAGGCGCGCTGGAAGGAAAAGAAGAAGACGCGCCGTGATGACCTGAAAAGCTATTACAGCGACGCTCCGTGGATAGTACGGTTCTCAAGGCTCTACCTTACACGCGTGATCGCTGTGGTGCTTATCGTTGCGATCGTCATTCTTATCCCTTCCGTTACTGTTTCGGTAATGTCGCGGATTAACAGCAGCAACAATTCCGCCCGCCCGGAAGACGAGCCCGTCAGCAAGGAGGAGATCTATGAGATAAGCCCCCTTGACGAGAAGGGAGCCGCCAGGATAGACACGCTTTCCCCGGGAAGTGCCGAGGACACATGGGCGGTATATGTATACCTTGTGGGAGCAAATCTTGAGGACCTGGGTCAGGACAGCCTTTCCGATCTCGTAAGAGAGATATCGGGTAAGGAGAAGGAAGAACAGGCGAAGCTCACGCTGGATAAAAGAGAGAAACTGCTTGAGGATTATCTGGATGTGCTGGATAAGAACGGACTTGAACCGCCTCTGTTCCTGTACGAACCGAAGGATTACATAGAGCCGGTACCTTCCCAGCCGCGTGAATATTCTCCGTACAGTCCCGGCGCGGCGACGGCTGACCTCAATGAGATGATGACGGACACAAATTCCGATAAGCTCTCCGTCGTTGTTCAGACAGGCGGCGCCCGCAAGTGGAACTCCAAGCTTATCAATCCGAACAGAACGCAGCGTATCTGCATCAGGAACGGTCTGGTAGATGTCGAAGAGAGCCTTCCTTTGCAGCGCGCCTCCGACCCGGATACACTTGCGGATTTTCTGAGATTCTGTAAGGAGAAACACCCCGCGGATCATACTATCCTTGTTTTGTGGGACCACGGCGGCGGACCTTTCGGATACGGCAACGACTATGTTTTCGGCGGACTTCTCTCGATCGCGGATGTGAGGGACGCGATAGACGAAGTGTACGATCCCGACCCCGACTCTCCACCGTTTGATATAATAGGCTATGATGCCTGCTTGATGGGTAATCTCGATGTACTGCACTCGCTGGAAGGCTTTGCGGACTATTATGTGATGAGTGAGCAGTCCGAACCGGCTCAGGGGTGGAACTATACTCCGTGGCTTACCGAGATCGCCGAGCATCCCGAGACAAATCCCGCGCAGATAGCGAGAATGATCGTCGATTCATATACCGACTATTATATGGAACTCAATGTGCGGAACAAGGGATCGGAATACTTCATCACCAGAAACGTTACCATGAGCCTTATTGACGCAAAGAAGTGCGCGGAGCTTTATAACGCTTACTGCGGTCTTGCGAAGAAGCAGCTCATAGATTCCGTGAACGATATAAGCGTGCTTGCCGAGATAGGACGCGCGGGACACAACTCAACCTGCTACGCGACCTCGGACTATAATGTCTATAATCTGATAGATCTCGGGAACTATATAGATAACCTGAAGGAAGCTTATCCCGATGAATGCGCATTGATTGGAAGGCTGCTCGATGAGTCGGTGATCTACCACAGAGAAAACGGGAATTTAAGTGACTCGACGGGTATTTCGATCTATCTTCCCGCGTTTATAAACTCATACCGCGGCACTTTGAATCTCCTTGATTATGTCTTTAACATATGTGATGACGAAAGCATAAAAACGCTGTATTTCTACAAGAACGTCGGTTGTCTTACCGATGATATGAAGGCTTATGTGCGTTCGCTCACCAGCAGCGCTCCGGCAACTCTGAGCACCGCGCTGTTCAAAGCTTATGAGGATACCGCGCCCGTTATCGACGGAAACAGGTTTTCTGTTCCTGTCGATCCCGGAATACAGAACATGATAACGTCGTATTACATTCTTCTTGCTTCGATAAGCGTTGATACGCGCAGTATGATCTACTACGGCACCGATGCTCTCGCCGAAACGGACGTAGCAGGGAACATCACATCGGGAAAATATGACGGAAAATGGATATGCCTTGACGATCAGCCGCTTTCTCCCGAGATAACAAGCTCTTCGGCTTCGACTGTGGAATACCGCGCAAAAGTTCTTAAGGACGATGTGCCCGTTTATCTGCTGTTTTCATACGACCGCAATACAGGTGTATTCACGATAGACGGTACAAAGCCTTATACATCGGAGGACAACGAGTACGAGTCCATAAATCTGAAGGTCAACAGCGAATCTGTCGTGGGCTCGACGATAGTTCCGGTCTATGAGGCAGTCTCCGACTCCGCCGCGAATATCTACGAAATGGAAGGCGTGCCTGTGAAATGCACCGAAAGCACCGTTATCACAAGAAAAGCGATGAAAGACAGCATCTATCTTGTGGGCGCGGTAATAGTCGATCAGCGCGGCGACGAGTATTGTTCGGAGATCCTGTTGGGTGAGATGTCGGACGGAAAGCTTAACGGATTTCTGAGCTTTGATGAATACGCTGCGTCACTGGAAAAATGAAAGCGCAGTAATAATGAACGACAGGATCTTTCGCTGAGAGCAGGAAAAGAAAGATAAACAAAGACCGCTATTCCGCAATTGTCGGAACAGCGGTCTTTTGTATATAAAACAACATATAAAAACTCTGTACAAAACCGAAAAAAAGGTGTATAATAGAAGTACGAGTAATTCAAAGGAGCGGATATAGAACATGAAAACACACTCTGTCTTATTAAAAAGCACAGCTGTTACTGTCGCGGCACTTATTGCTTTTGGCGGCTGTAACAATTCCGCAAAGCCGGCTGAAACCTCCTACGATACGCAAATGCCTGAGACTTCCGCTGCCGCACCGGGTACAGCCGTTCAGACCACCGCGCCGGAACAGGCCGCAGATAATACCGATACCGATGAAATATCCGGGAGCGCCGTGACCTCACCGGCTTTGGAAACGTCCGATGTTTCCGAACCAACAGAAGCACAGGAGCCGGAAGAAGAAACGTCTGTCGCAGGTACTTATGTTTACATTGCCACATCAGGGTATCTTTCAAAAAAGGAAGTTACCGAGGAACATATCCTCGCAACAGTGGAGAACGCGCTCGAATACTACAAAGAAAAGGGCAAGTATAAGGGAATCGTGATAAACGAGGACGGCTCAGGCGTGGCTCATCTCGAGCAAAACTCAAAGAATGTGCTTTTAGAGGACGGTCGTTATTACGACTATCGCGGAGGCTGTGCCTTTGAGCTTGACGGTAATATCCTTTCAGTAGGCCTTCCGGATTCGTCGACATACTGGAGCATTTATTATAAGCTTTCCGATGAACAGATCGCCGGGCTTCCCGAACCGGCAGGCGAATTCATGGAAAACAACTATATAATCAAGATACCTACGGACTCCAGAAATCAGCAAAATGTACTGTTGAACGCGATAAATACTTTGTTTGACGCGGGAGAAGACCCGAACGATCATCTGGATGAGCTTACAGAGCTCGTAAAAGAAACGGCGAAGGAGGAAAAACAAAAGCTTGATGAGCGGCGCGCTCATGCAGAATACACCGCTGATCTGTCGTTCTATGATAAACAGCTTTCCATTACCGATATCAACAGGCTGAACGACGGAAATGTGCAGATATGCACCGACAAAAACGGGAACGTAAGCTTTATATGCGGTACCTGTACCGATTCTCCCATTGAAAACGAACAGGACGCTTATAACGCCATAGAAGCGGTTATGACACTTATCGGCGGGGATGAAGATACTAAGTTTGAATTTTTAAATATGTTTACCGATATATACGGCTTCTCCTATTACACTTTTCTTGACTACGATAAGTATGGCGCGGTAGACGACCGTATTATCGCAAAAGTAATGGTCAATAAAGACAACAAAATGGTCGCTCTTTCTGCGGCTTTCTTACCGGAAGACAATATCATTGATGATTCGACCCTGTCGGAAGAGGGTGAGCCGCTTCCTCTCACGGCAGATGACCTCTCTGAGATAGTTTATAAAAACTGCGGATACGACAGAAGCCTTATCACAGTTTATGACGAGTTGACCGAAACAAAACTTATAAGTCGTACAAAAGAGATCACTTCCGATGATTATTTCAATACTGAAGATCCTTGCTGGCATCAGAAAGTATGGATAGTGTACACGAACGCTCCGGGTAATGAAAAATATCCCTATCTTGCACACTATATCACATTCAGCGGCAGATATCTTCATAATATACCTGTCTCCGAGCCTGCGGACGAAGCTGCTCTTTTCGGTTATGATACCGTTTATACGTTTGACGGCATGACCGCAGAGGAATGGACGGGTCAGGTAGTTTATCCCGACGGGCGCGAAGAGACTGTCACAGTGCCGGTAATGAAGGATAATGAGACCGGAAAGTATTACCTTGCCGACC
>JAFZOA010000010.1 GCA_017550775.1 Ruminiclostridium sp.
CCCCTCGCCGAATATCCCGTCCATGCAGGAACGGTAGCTCTCCGCAAGCTCATTCGGCACGAACGCCTGTATCGTTCCCGCAAAGCCGCCGCCGTGTACCCGGCAGGCTCCCGCGCCGTGCAGCACCTTCTCGCTCATGGCAAGGGCGAGAGTTATGCCCTGCTCTACGGGCTTTTTGGTGGAGTACAGGTTCTGGAGCCAGAACGCGGAGGAGCGCCCGGACTTCTTCACCACATCAAGGAAGTGAGCGACTGCCCCGCTCTCAATCGCCTTTGCCGCGATACTCGCACGCTTGTTCTCGGTGAAGAAATGCCCGGCACGCAGGATAGCGCGGTCGCCGCACACCTTGCGAAGCTCCGGTATCTTCGCGTAGAACTCGTCCTCGTCGCAGTCGCGCAGGAACTCCTTTCCGAGCTGCTTCGCTACCGCGGTCATCTCCGACGGTACAGCGGAGTAGTCGTCCGAAAGGTCGGCATGGCTTCCCTTGGTATCGGTTATAAACAGGGTATATCCGTGCTTGTCCAGATCAAACTCAGCCGCGGTGACGTTCGGGGATTCTGTATCGGCGAAGTCGATGAACACGGCGCTTCCCACCGCGCACACCGTCTGATCCATAAGCCCGCTCTTCTTGCCGAAGAACACGTTCTCGGCGTACTGACCCATTTTCGCGACCTCTACCGCACCGGCACTCCCGCCGTTGAACTGCGAATCGAGTATGGTTCCGATCAGCACCTCGAATGCCGCCGAGGAAGAAAGTCCGCTCCCGCTCAGAACATCGGAGGTGGTGTACGCGTCAAAACCGCCGATCTTAAGCCCGCGTTTTACAAATCCCGCAGCCATGCCGCGTATCAGCGCAGCACTTCCCTGCTCGCCTTCCTGCGGTTCGAGCACGCTTATATCCACGGTGTCGGTGTCATATCCGGCGGACTTCACACGGATAACGTTCCCGCCGGTGAAGGAAACGATGCCTATAACGTCAAGATCGACCGCCGCGGCAAGAACACAGCCGTGTTGGTGATCGGTATGATTTCCGCAGATCTCGGTGCGTCCGGGAGCCGAAAACAGGCTCACATCGGCGCTCTCCGGGAAATACTCTGCAAATTCGTCACACGCGCCGATATAACGAGTGCGCTGTTTTTCCACCGCGTTGCTCCCGTACAGCTCCGCAAGCTTCCGGTCAAGAGTCCCGCCGGCTATCCCGGCTTTAAGTTCGTTGATGTTCATGGTCAGATGCCCTCACATTCAGACTATTTTTTCGGGGTCCTGGCAAAATGCACCTTACGGTTGCGAAGATCGACCTTTACAACGCTGATGCCGTATTCCAAGGCCTCTTTTCTGCACTCCATGAACGTGTTATCGACGTCGTGACCGCAGATACAGTAGATGTCGTCGAACGTCAGGATCTCGGTGGTGATGCACTGATCCTGAAGATACAGCCAGAGTTTTTTAAATGCAGTCATAATAACACCTCATATTAGCTTGCCGGTATCCCATACTTTATTTTACCATAATATCGGGGCAAATGCAATACTTTTTCGGGATATGCGGGGAATTATTTGTTTTTCACACTATATCCGTATCGGCTCACATTTCAGAGTTCCGATGTGGCATGGTACATATCACGAAGAACATATCTGATCTCGTTTGATGATTTTGCACTATATCTATGGAAACTGACAGCGAATTTTATACAAAAAGCTCACATCAGCGCCTTTTATTACCAAAGATTTTGTATTCGTCGCAAAAAACACTTGCAAAATATTACAATATATAGTATAATAATATAAGATATTGCCGTAAATAAAGAAACAACAGAGGTAAACTATGATAAGTGCTCTTATGTCGGGGAATATGGTGACTATCATACTCTCCGCGTTCTCAATACTCGTAATGCTGTTCGTGGTGTTCCCGGTGCATGAATGCTCCCACGCGCTGGCGGCAAAGGCTCTCGGCGACGATACTGCCGACCGCATGGGGAGGATAACGCTCAACCCGTTCGCTCACCTCGATCTCATCGGTACCATCGGTATCGTGCTGTTCAGAGTGGGCTGGGCAAAGCCGGTACCCGTGAATACCGCCCGCTGCCGCAAGATCCGCAGTCAGAAGGCGGCTATGGCGATAGTGGCGGCTGCGGGACCCATGGCGAACATCGTTTCCTCGCTGGTGTTCATGATAATCGAGAAGGTGCTCATCGTGAGCTGCCCGACTTCGGACACGCTGTACTATATCCTGCTCGCGATCGAAATGATAATCCAGCTCGACCTTTTCAACGGTGTGTTCAACCTGCTACCGATACCGCCCTTTGACGGCTCGCGCGTGTTCCTCACGTTCCTGCCGGAGAAATACTACTTCAAGATAATGCAGTATGAACAGTTCATCATGATCGGCCTTCTCGCCCTCATGTACACCGGCATACTCGCGATACCTTTCCAGTTCCTCACCGACGCGATCTACAACCTGCTCGACCTTATCACCTCGTTCATCTGCTGATATGGATAGTTTAAGCTTCAAGCTGGAGATATTCGAGGGTCCCCTCGACCTTATGCTGAGCCTTATCGCAAAGCATAAGCTCAATATCCGCGACATAGAGATATCCATACTGCTCGAACAGTTCCTTGACTACCTCGACAAGATGCAGGAGGCGGACATAGACATCGCCGGCGAGTTTGTCGAAATGGCGGCTCACCTCATCTTCATCAAGACATCCGAGCTGCTCCCGAAGCACGAGGTCGAGGCGCTCAAAAAGGAGCTGTCCGGAAGACTGATAGAATACGCGCTGTGCAAGGCTGCGGCGGAGCGCCTGAGACGGCATTACTGCGGCGACAGCGTGTTCGTGCGCGACCCGCTCGACTTACCCGTGGATATGACCTACCGGCTTCGGCACGACCGCTTCGAGCTGCTGGACTGCTACAGCGCGGTAAGCGGCAAGTCGGACAAGCTGAAACGCGAGGCAAAGCAGGTGTTCAAGCCGATCGTGGCGCAGACCTATGTGAGCGTGTTCTCGCGGCTCATCCTCGTCGTGCGCAAGCTCCGCACGGGAGAGCGCATACAGGTGCGCTCGCTGTACAAGGGACAGACCCGCTCAGCGCAGGTGGCGGTGTTCCTGGCGCTGCTGGAGCTCTCAAAGCGCGGCAGAGTGGAGTTCTCCGACGACGGCGAGACGATAACCATGTCAAGCGGAAGACCCGGCGAGGACACCGGCAGCAATGAGACTGAGAACACAACGGAGGTGAGCGGCGAATGACCCTCGCGGAAGGAATAGCCGTGATAGAGGCGGTAATGTTCGCCCACGGCGACCCCATAACGATAGACAAGCTTTCCGAGGCAACGGGCGTTGACATCGAGACCGCCGCCAAGCTCGTTGACCGGCTTGAACAGCAGTATAACGTCCGTGAGAGCGGGCTTCGGATAC
>JAFZOA010000129.1 GCA_017550775.1 Ruminiclostridium sp.
ACCTGCGACGAGAATTCGCTTTGCCGCGTCGAGAGAGCGTGCCGCTTCCATGATACTGATAACATCGTCCGGGCTGAGGTCTCCGTTTCGCACGGCTACATAGCAGTCCCCCACAAATACCGACAGATCTACCTTGTCCACGGTCTTTCCGTCGCTTATGAAGTGGTACGGAGCGTCAACGTGCGTACCGTTGTGAGCGCACATCGAGAACTCTGTGAGGTTACAGATATCACCGTTTGCCGTACTCATCGGGTGACTGCAAACGGGGCTGGGGTCGCCGGGAAATGTCCTGCATGAAAAAATTTCCTGAGAAATGTCGATTATCATAGCTTCACGCCTCCTGCTTCTCCTATTATATTACAGCGACGAAAGATTGTCAACTTTTTTCTCCGCTTACTGTTTGCAGAACTCTTCGATCCCGCGTTCAATCAGCCGGTAAACATTCGCGAGCAGATACCCGTCCGCGGCGGCATGATTCAGCCGCACCGTCACCGGCATCATGAGCCTTCCGTTCTCCTCGCGGTACTTCCCCCAGTTCACTATCGGCATGAAGTAAAGATACCCGTCGGGGAGCTCCACGTTGAGCGAGTCGTAGGACAGCCATGATACGAATGAAGCGTCGAACCAGTTCGGGTGACCGGCCGGGTCGAGCAGGTAATCTCTCGTCTGCTTTGCGCGCTCGACGTCCTGCATCGCCCCGCGGTAAAAGGTGTCATAGTCCTCGCAGTAGTCGGTATATACCGGCGTGCAGGTCTCGGTGTCCTCGTGGAAGATGTACTGTGTGGGATTTATAGTGTCGTAGCAGATAAGCTCGTTTGTCTCCCACAGCCAGCCGAGCTTGTAGTCGTCCCGCGAGTTGAGCGCCTTCGACAGTATGTACAGGAAGTTGAGGTAGAACTTTGTACCGGCGGCTTTTGAGTAGCTTACAAGCTCCGTCACATCTATCCTCGCGGTCATGGACACCGAGCATTTGCAGTCCTCAGAGAAATGCCGGAACACGCCCTTCCGGTAGTATTCGTCCATGTTGATCTTTTTGTAGTTCATGGTTATCATCTCCGTTATCAATTATTTTTCGCGGTAAGGTTTCTGAGCCAGCGTTCCTTTTTAAGCCAGATGTGGAATATCGCAACCTTTACGAAGTCGAGAAGCTTTACCCCGAGATACATCATTACCGGGCCTATGTCCGTGCAGAACCCGAGAATGAACAGCATCGGGAGCATCACGAAAATCGTTATGCCGGAGTCTGTGATCGCGCCCATTGCAGTATCTCCGCCCGCCCTCGCGACCGCCTGCTGTGCGTTCATGTACACCCATACCGGCATGAAAAGCGACATCATTATCACCATGTCGCGGCATATCGTTACCGCGCTCTCGCTGAGCTTCCCGAATACGACCGGTATCAGGAGCAGGGTCGCAAGCCCGAAAAGCAGCATGAACATTCCGAATACCGCCGACCCGGAGAGCAGCCATGTTTTCTGGCTCCGTGCAGTCTCAAGCTCACCGCGTCCGAGCGTCTTTCCGAGTATGACTCCGGTCGCCGAGTAAATACCTCCGAATGCCACGAAGAACAGGTTTCCTATAACGAAGCTTGCCGCCATTCCCGAGACAACGTCCGCTCCGCCGCGCCCGTTGTATATCGCGGTGGTGATCGTCTCCGACATCACCCATACCATTTCGCAGAACAGAACGGGAAGCCCCTTTTTCAGGATCGAGAGGAACAGCTTCCATTTCACCCTGAAAAGCTCCGTAAGATTTACCGCGAAGTCCGGCTTTGAGCGGATGTAAATTATCAGGAAGATCACAAATTCCAGCCCTC
>JAFZOA010000011.1 GCA_017550775.1 Ruminiclostridium sp.
GAGAACGCCGTATTCGCCGTCGATGTCGGTCTTGCAGAACCCGATGACGCTGTCTCCGTCCTCGATGACTGCAACAGCGGACTTCCCGCTTTTAAGGTCGTCGGCAAATTTTTTCAGCGTCACATCAACGGGGTTTTTCGGGTAGCAGCCCCTGAAATTCACGGAGACCCTGTTGTGGTGCTCTGCGAGCGCGATAAGGCAGTCCCGCAGTTTTCCGGTCTCCTCCGGTCCTATCTCTCTCATGTAAGCCTCCGTTTACTTCGCACAGGTTATCGCTTCACGCAGGTCGAGCGTTCCGCTGTATATCGACTTGCCGCAGATAGCGCCGTAAAGCCCGAGTTCCCGGCATTTTCTTATATCGTCGATGTTCTTAACGCCGCCGCTCGCGATTATGTTCGCAGAGCAGGCTTTGTTTATCTCGTCGAGCTGTTCCGCGTTCACGCCGCCGAGCGTTCCGTCCTTCGAGATGTCGGTGAAGATGATGTACTTCACGCCGATGTCCGACATTGCTTTCGCGAGATCGGTGAAGCGGACGTCCGACGTTTCGAGCCAGCCCTCGGTCGCGACCATACCGTTTTTCGCGTCGATGCCGACCGCGATATGCTCTCCGTACTCTTTCACGAGAGTTTTCACGAGCGCGGGGTCTTTTACTGCCGCAGAGCCGATTATCACGCGCTCTACGCCGCCGGACAGGTACATTTCCGCAGCCTCGGGGGTGCGGATGCCGCCGCCGACTTCGACTTTCAGCTTCGTGTTCTTCGCGACATCGAGGAAGATGTCCTTGTTCGTCATCTTCGCATCTTTCGCGCCGTCGAGATCGACCATGTGTATCCACGTCGCGCCGCAGCTCTCGAACATCTTCGCCGTGTCCATATAGCTTTCGGCGACCTTGTGAGCCGTGCCGTAGTCGCCCTTTACGAGCCTTACGCAGTTTCCGTCCTTGATGTCTATCGCGGGTAGTATTATCATAGCCTTTCCTTTCACAAAACCTTCTTCATTATTTTTATGCCCAATATTATCGCGCCGACAAGTGCGGCTCCGGCAGCGGCAAGACCGAGCGGTATAATACCGGTGAGCCCGACAAGCCCGCCTATTACCGGCGCACAGCCTATCAGAGCAAGAAGCTTTGAAAACTGCACAGCGTAAGCCTGCTTGTCATCTATTTTTGCAAACTGGCTTCGGGGTATAAGCTCCGTTGACTTCGAGAGCCTTATAAGCCCCGCGTAGAGCAGTATCGCGCCGCCTACTATAAACATTGCTATCGAAAAAATATTATCGTCCAAAGTCTGTCTCCTTTACGGTCTGTCGTTGTCTTTTATACGGTGCTTTTTTGCTGTCACAATGATAACGGCCGCGGTCACAGGGAACAGCGCGAGGAAGAATATCAGCAGCACATCTCTGAACGCTGTGTTCATCGGGGTCTGATTTATCACGCAGTACGCCCACATCGCGAAAAACGCCGACCATACCATTTTAAGCACGTCGAGCGTTTCGGTGACCGTGCAGCGTATCATGCGCTCGCCCTTCGCGTCAACGCTCATTCCGATGCGCTTTATCCTGTTTACGGCGAGGTTCGCGAGACTGAATATCCCGAACAGCCCGAACCCCATAACGAACGGGTACA
Organism: Ruminiclostridium sp.; assembly: GCA_017550775.1. Next base: position 1,625 of record JAFZOA010000011.1, read on the forward strand.
GCCCGAATATCTTGTCCATATACACGTCAAAGTTCCCATCGGAGGCGAAATGCACACCGATATGCCCGGGAAGCCCGTCATATACGATCAGAAACTTTATGAGCATGACCACGAGAGC
>JAFZOA010000130.1 GCA_017550775.1 Ruminiclostridium sp.
ACTTCTCGAAAGAGACCCAGACAGTGAATAACACCGCTGTGACCGAGCAGACCACGACTACTGTCACAACCACAGCTCCCGTCACCACTCCGAGAACGCTTCCCGTGACCGAACCGCCCGTAACCGTGCCCGCCGGCGAGAAGCTTATGGTACCGAACTTCGTGAACCGCTTCTTCAACTCGACGCTCGAAAGCAGATACTCCATGCTCACATTTGAGACCGAGGAAGAATATTCCGACGAGTTCGCCGAGGGCATAATCATGGAGCAGGATATCCCCGAGGGTACTCAGGTCACCGCCGGCACCACCATAAAGATCAAGGTCAGCAAGGGTGCGGCGTATGCTCTCCTGCCGGATTACATCGGAATGAAGCTCAGCGAGTACACCAACAAGCTCCAGACGCTCGGTATCCGCTTTGAGACAGCGGAGGAGCCTACAAGCGAGGTCAAGGCAGGCTACATCGTAAGGTGCAGCAAGGAGATCGGCGACAAGGTATATATCTCCGAGAACGAGAGCATCATCGTGTACTACGCGGTAAGACCGCCCGAGACAGCACCTCCGGAGACGACACCGCCGGAGACAAAACGCGAGAAAAAGACTAAGACAACGCCCGAGGAAGAAATCCCGATCGACGACGACAACGACGAGGAAGAGACCGTCGAGTAAATCGGAAGGCTCTGCCACAACACTTTCAGTTTACAGTTAACAGTTTACAGGTTACAGGTTTGGTGCGCGCTGCGCGCGCGGATCTAAATATACCCAAACTATTCACTGTTAACTAAAAAGCGGCGCAGCCGCCACTACAACTGTAAACTGTAACCTGTAAACCGTAAACTAAAAAAGCGGCGCAGCCGCCGCCGCAACTGTAAACTGTAACCTGTAAACTGTAAACTAAAAAAGCGGCGCAGCCGCCGCAACTGTAAACTGCAACCTGTAAACTGTAAACTAAAAAGGATAATGTATGGAATTAAGCAGACTCAGAGATGAGATAGACAAAATAGATGACGAGATAGCGGCGCTGTTCGAGAAGCGTGCCGACATAGCGTGCGAGATCGCGGAGTTCAAGCGCGAGCACGGCATGGAGGTGTTTCAGGGCGGCCGCGAGGAAGAGGTGCTTAAGCGTGCAGGCGAGCGGGTTCGGCCGGAGCTTTCCGAGGGCGCGCGGCTGCTGTTCACGACGCTCATGGACATATCGAAGTGCCGCCAGCGCGAGACTCTTTCCGACGTAAAGCCGGTAGTGTCTGAGCCGCAGAAGGCCGACCCGCTGGTCGGCGCGGTCACCAAGGGGAGCTATACCGCGGACGCCTGTGAGAAGTTCTTCGGCGCGAACGTGCGGATAAAGTATTTCTCCGATTTCGCGTCGGTGTTCCGTGCGGTGGAGGACGAGGCGATTGATTACGGAGTGATACCGATAGAGAACTCCACGGCAGGAGAAGTGTCCGCGACATACGACCTCATGCTCCGGCACAGGTTCCACATCTGCAAGAGCACGATGATACCGATAAACCACGTCCTCGCGTCAAAGAAGGGCGCAAAGCTCTCGGATATCAAAGTCGTGACATCGAACGAAATGGCGCTCACACAGTGCTCAAAGGTCCTCGGGGACGCGGGCTTCGCGTTCGAGGAGGCAAGCTCGACCGCAAAAGCGGCGGAGACCGTGGCGGCTTCGGACGACATATCCGTAGCGGCAGTGTGCTCCGCGTCATGCGCAAGACTGTTCGGGCTGGAGCCGGTCGCTACCGACATAACCGACATCAAGGACAACTTCACGCGGTTCATAATGATATCCCGCGATCTCCAGATACCGAAGGGCGCAGACGTGGTATCGCTTTGCATAACGGTGCCGCACGTCGCGGGAAGCCTTTACCGGACGCTCACACGATTCGCGTACTGCGGGCTCAACCTGTGCCGCATCGAGAGTAAACCTATGCCGGACTGGCTTTCGTACCTGAAGGACGACGCGTTCGAGTTCATATTCTACCTCGATTTCATAGGAAGCATACGGGACATGAACGTGGTGAAGCTTCTCGCGGGACTTGAAAAGGAAATGAAGTTCTACCGCTTCCTCGGGAACTATGAGGAGATAATCTGACATATTTTCAAAAAAATTGCGGTTTACCTATTGCAATTGAGAAAAAAGTATGCTATAATAAAATTTACGTTACGAAAATTCTATCGGAGGAACCAAAATGACAGTCATAGAGATCATATTCGCAATATTGCTGATACTTTCCTGCGTGCTCATAATCGCAGTCGTACTCATGCAGGAGTCCAAACAGGGTATGTCCAACGTTATCTCGGGCGGAAGCGCGGACAACTATTTCCAGAAGAACAGCGGAAGGACCAAGGAAGCCAAGCTCGCAAAGGCGACCAAGGCAGCCGCTATCATAGTTTTCGTCGTTGCTATTGCAGTAAACCTCATCTCCGTTTACTGGGGCGGCAGCGGTGACAGCACAAGCGTATCGAGCGGTGAGACCGTGATCGGTACAGCCGTTGACGACAGCGTTGAGATCGTCGATGAGACCACTACCGCAGCAGAAACAACTACAGCAGCGGAAGAAACGACCGCAGCTGAGACTACAACTGCCGCAGAGACCACTACTGCCGCAGCACAGTGATTTCCGCACGGGAGGATAAGAATGGCTGAACACACAGGATCCGCGGGCTCCGCTTATTTCGACATACCGCATGTATCCCTGTTCCTTGAAGGCAACAGTTTCATAGGAAGCGAGAACACGTTCAATTTCCGCATATCGCCGCAGGACGACAAGCTTAAGGCGTATGTGTGGTACGGTCTGAACTGCTTCGAGCTGTCCGAACCGGTGAGCGAACACGAGGAGGAAAAGTCAGGAGAGGGGCTTGCCTCACTCGTATCTTTCCTCGACGGCGAATACGAGAAGTACAACGCTAAGGTGGCTTCCGGCGAGGTACAGCCCAGAAGGACTTACCGCAGCGGGAACGGCTCCGGCAGCGAAATGGAATAAAACTTTTTGTAAAGCGTTGCTTTATGCGTGTTACCCCGCCAGCGGCGGGGTAACCGTATTCTATCCGGCAGAGCGCAGTCTGTCATTGCGAAACGCCGCATAAATGCCGGTACAGAAAAACTTTTGAAAAAACTATTGACAATTGATAAAAATTGTGATATAATGTATTGGTAATTATAAACACAAGCAGATCGGATCTCACCCGCCGGCGCTTAAAGCAGTCAGGCGCGGTCGTTTATAAGAGCAATATCCGTATGGCATATTGATTCTTTGAGCGCAGGTGAGTCCTGCGCTTTTGTTATATGAAAGGGAGTGTACACCATCAGCAAAAAGGATCTTCTCATCAACGATGAGATACGCGAAAAGGAAGTCAGAGTCATCGGAGCGGAAGGAGAACAGCTCGGCGTAATGTCGTCCGCGGACGCGCTAAGAAAAGCGGAGGAAGCCGACCTCGACCTTGTACTCATAGCCCCCCAGGGCAACCCGCCGGTATGCCGCATCATGAACTACGGCAAGTATCGTTTTGAGCAGTCAAAGCGCGAAAAGGAAGCTCGCAAGAACCAGAAGCAGGCAGAGCTCAAAGAGATACAGATGTCGCTCAACATCGACACCAACGATTTCAA
>JAFZOA010000131.1 GCA_017550775.1 Ruminiclostridium sp.
AGACAATATCGGGTACTATCTGGATTACAACAAGATTTATCGTGTCGATGATTTTGTGCAGTCCCGTGCCGAAATCGAGCGTCAGCGTCAGGAAGAACTCGCCCGTCAGGAGCAGGAGCGTATCGAAGCCGAGGAACGTCAGCGCAAGCAGGAAGAACTGGAGCGTAAGAAGGCGGAAGAAAAACAGAATCAGCCATCTGCGCCCAAGAAAAAGAAGAAAAGCATTTAACAATGAAGTTTGGAGATGAAACAATAAGACCGGACAAGCCAAGATATATACGGCTTGCCGGTAAGGAATGGAGGTCTATTTGAGAAGTTATGAAGTCAGGACGAGCACCGTAGCGGAGACTACGGACGAACAGATCAGGGCTCTTGCAGCCAGCTTTTACCCGACAATCCGGGCGTACTACGACACCGAGGAAGGAAAGAAGATGTTCGAGGAATTCATGGACACGCAGAATGTGGGGGATAATAAACCTGCGGCGTAAAAAAACAGTCTGCACCCGCCTCATAACGAGGCGGGGAAGCAGATCGTTAAAAGTATCACATATACTATTATAATATAAAACATACCTGCCGATCGTGGCAGGTATGTAATGTCAGAAAAATCTTAAAAGCTGTAAGTATTTTTTCTGCTCCTTTTCGGAAAAACGGGAGCTGTAAAGCTTGAAGCGGTTATTATCGTTCTGATAAAAGCTCAGGAGTTTATCATTATCCTCACATTCGAGGAATATGACACCGCCGCCTATAAGCCGCTGCGCTTCCTCCAATATGCTGAATACATCGTCCATAAGTCGGTCGCCAACAACGGAATGACCGTCATCTATGGCGTAATTCTTACCGAACTGAGCTATAAGAAATGCCGAAACGTCATAGCAATTCGTTGCTTCGTCGAGCTTTGCGTGCATTGACAGCTTCTTTATACTGGTCTTACTCAGCATATCTATCGGTATCAGTGAAGATTTGTGGGTCAGCGTAAAGTATGCTGTAAAACGCTTATCCTCGTCGAAAACGAGATAAGTTATTGACATTTTACGTTTTGCGAACTCAACGGCATTTTTAAGCAGGAAATCCTCTATTTCCTTGTTTTTCGGGCAGGAAAAAGCGGAGAGAATGGTTTTAACATCATCCTCTCCGAGCGAATCCAACAGGTCAAGTATGTTTATGATCGAGTGATTATTCATTGGGCTTTTTCCTATCCTTTGCAAAGAACGTTTTTATCTTGTCTTTGTCTGTTATATGCAGCGGGGCAGGTGACAAAGGCTTTCTTCTGGGTTCTTTGGAGGACTGGTCAAGAGCATCAACAAATGCTTCGGCAGTCTTTCTGTCGTTTATGTTGAAGCTCGCAAAAATACTTGATGTAGCCATATTGCACCTCCTTAAGCGTATTGGTCTGTATATATATTATACTTGAAAACAGCGCAAAATGCAATAGCTTTTAAGAAAAAATATCAGAAATCACGCTTTAAACTATTGAAATTCGATTCAAAGCGTGGTATAATAAGGACAATGGAGTATTCAAGGAGGATAGAAAGCTATGAAAGCAGTGATTTATGCAAGATATTCGTGCGACAACCAGCGTGAGGAGAGTATTGAAGGTCAGCTCCGTGAGTGCCGGGACTTTGCAGCAAAGAAGGATATGACCGTGGTCGGAACTTACATAGACCGTGCCATGTCAGCCAAAACCGACAATCGCCCGGAATTCCAGCGCATGATCGCGGAGAGCGGAAAAAATATGTTCGATACGGTCATAGTCTGGAAACTCGACCGTTTCGCCCGTAACCGTTATGACAGCGCCCGGTACAAGATGTTGCTCCGTAAGAACGGTGTCAAGGTCGTATCAGCAACGGAGGTCATATCCGAGGGAGCCGAGGGTATTATCCTCGAATCCGTGCTTGAAGGGTACGCGGAATACTACTCAGCCGAGCTTTCCGAGAAAGTAATACGCGGAATGACAGAAAATGCCCTTAAAAAGCAGTACAACGGGGGAAACGTGCCGACAGGCTATTATATCGACGAGCAGAAGCACTATCAGATCGACAAGCTTGTCGCGCCGTTCGTCCGCGAAGCCTTCCAGATGTACATTAACAACCGTCCTATCAAGGACATTGTGGCGTATCTGAACGAAAATCACGTCACGACCTGCAAAAACAAGCCGTTTACAAAGACTTCGGTCTCGGCTATGCTGCAGGTTCGCAAATATATGGGGGAATATCGGTACCGCGATGTGGTATTCGAGGACGGAATCCCCGCTATTATCACAAAGGAGGTGTTTAAAATGGCGCAGGATCGCCTTGAAAAGAATAGATATGCCCCCGCGTGTATGAAAGCCGACATAACCTACCTGCTTACTACCAAGCTGATTTGCGGTCAATGCGGCGCATTTATGGTCGGTGAGAGCGGTACGGGCAGGGACAACAAGAAGTATCACTATTATAAATGTGTATCTGCGAAGAAGAAAAAGAGCTGTCCGAAGCGGACGATTCGCAAGGAATTCATTGAAAACCTCGTGGTTGACAGCGTTGTGCGGAATTTGTTCAATCCCGACACTATTGATAGGATTTCCGACGCTGTCATGGCTGAGCAGGACAAAGAAAGTACCGTGATACCGCTTCTGGAGCGGGAACTTGCCGAAACCGAGAAAACTCTCAATAATGTTATGGCAGCTATTGAGCAGGGTATCATCACGGACACCACAAAGCGCCGTATGAAGGAGCTTGAAGCCAAGAAATCCGAGATCGAGACCAAGATAATCCGCGAGGAGATCAAGGAAAGGCGGCTCACAAAGGAGCAAATCGTGGCGTGGCTGACAAAATTGACCGAGCTCGACCTCGCTGACGAGGGCAACAAGCTCAGGATCATCGAGACTTATGTGAACTCGGTGTACGCCTATGATGATAAAATTGTCGTCAATTTCAACTGCAGGGAGGAACCGGAAACGGTTCCCCTCCCGCTCAAAATAGTGACGGATGTTTCGGATTTGTTGACGGTCGGGGAGCCACTAGGTTTTGCACTCGAACCCGTTTATAATGCGGGTTCGAGTGCTTTTTCATTTAAGTAAAAAATACGTCTTGGCTCTTGTTTGGCTCTTATTGAAAAAATTACGCAATTCTGATCTTATTATTTCCGGAATCAGTTCCGATAGGTAACGCCTCCGCTATTGCGTTCATTGCTCGTGCCTGCGCCGACTGGAATGTATGCAGATATATCTGCAAAGTCGTCACGGGAGTTGAATGGCCTAAACAGCTCTGGACGGTCTTTACATCTACGCCTGCGTTGACAAGGAGCGAGGCATTTAAATGACGCATGGAGTGAACGGATACATAACGCATACCTGTGCGATCGCAGAAATTATGGAAGAAATGCGCTGGAGACTGTCTGCAAAGATAATCTCCGTTCCATTTCGTGAATATGCGATCGGTGTCGATCCACTGCGTTCCGAGCTTCTCGCGCTGTGCTTTCTGTAAGCCCTGCCACTTGATGATGCAATCCATAACGCCCTGCGGTACTTTCAGACTGCGGATACTTGTTGCAGTTTTCGGCGTATCGGTATAGATCCCTTTTTCTTTCGTATAAAGGCTGGTACGCTTGACGGACAGAACATTATTATCGAAGTCGATGTCCTTCCATTCCAGACCGAGCAATTCTCCGAGACGGAAGCCGGTATAAATTGCAACAGTATAGAAGCATACGAACATATAGTTTTCGTCCGGCTCCTGAGTAAAGAGTTCGAGCAGGTGCTGAGCTTCTTCAATGGAGTAGTAGTCTTTCTCCGGCGTTACGACCTTCGGTATCGTGACATTCCTGCAAGGATTTTCTTTTATCACCTGCATCCTGACCGCGTATTCGCACACCGTCGAGATGAACGACTTGTACAGCTTTATCGTCTTTGTTGACAGCTTTCCGCCGTTCTTTTTCGGGGTATCAAAGCGCTCGCATTCCGTGAGATCAACGATGAATTTCTGTATGTGGCGCGGAGTGAGCTTGTCCATGCGTATGTGTCCGATAGCCTTGTAGATGCGGGGTGTCATATTTTTATAGCCCGCAATAGTACCGGCTTTTAAACGAATATTCGCATACTCCTTGAACCACTGTTTACAGAAGTCCTCGTATTTGATTGCAGATACCGTAGTGCCGCCGGCGCATTCTTCTTCAAAGATAAACGCCTGTCTCTGAACTTCCTTTTCGATCTGTTTTTCAGTCATGCCGGGTTCGGGTTTCCATGTCCGGAACTGACTGACCTGTTTTTCCGGTTTAACCGGGTCCACAAGGGAACGACCAGGATCCTGCTCCGCACCTGTCCTCTGAACGAACTCTATAAAGGCCTTCTTGATAAATCCTTTGACCTGATCATTGCAAATGAGATCTATGTCCGGACGATCATGAATATTTCCTACCACATCATGAATGTTGCGGACATGTCTCT
>JAFZOA010000132.1 GCA_017550775.1 Ruminiclostridium sp.
GGTAAACAAATGGGACAGAAAGTTAATCCCCACGGTCTCAGAGTAGGCGTTATCAAGGATTGGGATTCCCGCTGGTTTGCCGGAAAATCAACCTTTGGCGACACACTCGTTGAAGACTATAAGATCCGTGAGTTTTTAAAGAAAAAGCTCTATAAGGCAGGTATCCCCTCGATCGAGATCGAGAGAGATGCTTCTAAGGTAAAGGTAAATATCGCCTGCGCTAAGCCCGGTATGGTCATCGGTCAGAAGGGCGCAGAGATCGAGAAGCTCAGAGGCGAACTCGAAAAGCTCACCAAGGGCAAGACAGTCCTCGTAAACATCATCGAGGTCAAGAGCCCCGACCTCTCCGCACAGCTCGTTGCAGAGAACATCGCTTCTCAGCTTGAAGCTCGTGTATCCTTCAGACGTGCTATGAAGTCCTGCATCGGCAGAACCATGAAGCTCGGCGCAAAGGGTATCAAGACTCAGGTAGCAGGCCGTCTCGGCGGTGCCGAGATCGCGCGTTCCGAGAGCTATCACGAGGGCACTATCCCGCTCCAGACGCTGCGTGCCGACATCGACTACGGTGTAGCAAGAGCAAATACCACATACGGCGTTATCGGCGTAAAGGTATGGATCTATAAGGGCGAGGTGCTCAAGGGTGAAGTTCGCGAGAACAGACCCGAAAGACCCGAGAGAAGAAGAAGAAACGACAGGAATGACAGAAACGGTGAGGCAAGAAGACCGCGCCGTCCGAGAAATTCCGACAGACCCGAGAGAAAAGATGAGGGGGGTAATGAATAATGTTACTTCCGAAGAGAGTAAAATACAGAAGACAGCAGAGAGGCCGCATGACCGGTAAGGCTATGCGCGGCAATAAGGTTTCCAACGGAGATTACGGTCTTCAGGCGCTTGAACCGGCATGGATCACCTCCAACCAGATAGAGGCTGCCCGTATCGCGATGACACGTTACATCAAGAGAGGCGGTCAGGTATGGATCAAGATCTTCCCCGACAAGCCCGTTACCGAAAAGCCCGCCGAAACACGAATGGGTTCCGGTAAAGGCTCACCCGAGTACTGGGTAGCAGTAGTAAAGCCCGGCAGAGTTCTCTTTGAGATCGCCGGCGTTTCCGAAGAGGTTGCAAGAGAGGCTATGCGTCTCGCAATGCACAAGCTTCCTATCAAGTGCAAGTTTGTAGCGAAGGAAAAGGAGGCTGAGGAATAATGAAGAAGATCACCAAGGAGATCAGGGACCTTTCCGAGATAGAGCTGCAGAACAGAGCGACAGAGCTCAAGCAGGAGCTTTTCAACCTCCGCTTCCAGCTTGCGGTAAATCAGCTTGACAACCCCACAAGAATTAAGGCGGTCAAGAAAGAGATCGCGGTCATCAAGACAATACAGCGTGAGCGTGAGCTTGCGGCTAAGAGCTGAGAGGGGAGGAAAGGCAAATGGAAGAAAGAAATCTCAGAAAGACAAGAGTAGGCAAGGTAGTAAGCAACAAGATGGAAAAGACCATCGTTGTAGCTATCGCGGATAACGTTCGCCACCCTCTCTACAAGAAGATCATAAAGCGCACTATAAAGCTCAAGGCTCACGATGAGGAGAACACCTGCAATATAGGCGACACAGTGGAGATCATGGAAACAAGACCCCTCTCCAAGGACAAGAGATGGCGCCTCGTCAACGTGATCGAGAGAGCTAAGTAAGCGGAAGGAGCAAATAGACCATGATACAGATGCAGACACGTCTCAAGGTCGCTGATAACACAGGTGCTAAAGAGCTTATGTGTATCAGAGTCCTCGGAGGCACTCGCAGAAAATACGCCAATATCGGCGATATTATTGTCGCTTCCGTAAAGAAGGCGACTCCCGGCGGCACTGTCAAGAAGGGCGACGTTGTTAAGTGCGTGATCGTCCGCTCGGCGACAGGTCTCAGAAGAAGCGACGGTACTTACATCCGCTTCGATGAGAACGCAGCCGTTATCATCAAGGAAGACAAGACTCCCAGAGGTACGCGTATCTTTGGACCGGTAGCAAGAGAGCTTCGTGAGAAGGACTTCATGAAGATCCTTTCCCTTGCTCCCGAGGTATTATAAGGGAGGACTGAAACATGAACAAGATCCACGTCAAAACAGGCGACGAGGTACAGATCATCTCGGGCAAGGACAAGGGCAAGACCGGTAAGGTACTCCAGGTTTCCCCCTCCGAGGGCAAGGTAATCGTCGAAGGCTGCAACATGGTGACAAAGCACGTCAAGGCAAAGCAGCAGGGTCAGCTCAGCGGTATCGTAAAGGCCGAGGGCGCTCTCTATGCAAGCAAGGTAATGCCTGTATGCCCCAAGTGCAAGAAGCCGGTTCGCGTTGGCAGCGAAATCAAGAACGACAAGAAGATCAGAGTTTGCAAGAAGTGCGGCGCTGAGCTTTGATCGCAGACTTGACGGAGCGGTCGGAGGAAAGAGCCGGACGAAGCGGACAGTGCGGAGCGCTTAAGGTGCTCCGGTAAACGCCGTTCGTCCGAGCGGGATCCGGCTTCCGTCGGTAAGGAGAATAAAACAATGTCAACAATGAAGACTTATTACAAGGAGACCGTCGCTCCCGCACTTTTCAAGAAGTTCGGATACAAGAGCGTTATGGAAACTCCCAAGCTCGATAAGATCGTTATCAATGTCGGCTGCGGCGAGGCAAAGGACGATCAGAAGAAGATCGACGCAATCATGGGCGATCTCGCGCAGATCACAGGTCAGAAGCCGGTTATCTGCCGCGCCAAGAAGGCAATTGCGAACTTCAAACTCAGAGAGGGTAACATCATCGGTGTTAAGGTAACTCTCAGAGGCGAAGTAATGTATGAGTTCCTCGACAGATTTTTCAATATCGCACTCCCCCGTGTACGTGATTTCAGAGGTATCAACCCCAACTCGTTCGACGGCAGAGGAAACTACAGCGTGGGTATCAAGGAACAGCTCATATTCCCTGAGATCGACTATGAGAAGATCGACGCTATCCGCGGTATGGATATCAACTTTGTAACAACGGCTAAAACAGACGAAGAGGCAAGAGAGCTGCTCACGCTCATGGGCGCTCCGTTCGCCAAATAAGAAAGGTTAAGGAAAAAAACATGGCAAAGAAATCAATAGTTGCAAAACAGCAGCGCCCTGCAAAATTTTCTACCCGTTCTTATAACAGATGCAAAATATGCGGCAGACCCCACGCTTATCTCCGTAAGTTCGGCATTTGCAGAATTTGCTTCAGAGAACTCGCTTACAAGGGTCAGATACCCGGAGTCAAGAAGGCAAGCTGGTAATTTTACATCAAAGATTTAAGGAGGAAGCAGAAAAATGCAGATCACTGATACTATCGCCGATATGCTTACAAGAATCCGCAACGCGAGTGCGGCAAAGCACCCCACGATAGATGTTCCCTGCTCAAACGTCAAGAAGCAGATCGCTCAGATCCTCGCAGACGAAGGCTATATCAAGAACTTCCGCGTTATCGAGGATAACAAGCAGGGCATCATCCGGATCACACTTAAGTATACGGAGAACAAGTCACAGGTTATTACAGGCTTACGCAGAGTAAGTAAGCCCGGTTTAAGAATTTACTCGAACTGCAAGGATATGCCCAAGGTAATGAAGGGTCTCGGTATCGCTATCGTTTCCACTTCCAAGGGCATCATGACCGACAGAAAAGCAAGAGAGCTCCACGTCGGCGGCGAGATCCTCGCGTTTGTATGGTAAGGAGGAACAGGATATGTCAAGAATCGGTAAACACGCAATTACTGTTCCCGCAGGCGTAGAGGTGAAGATCGACGGATCCACGGTGACGGTAAAGGGACCCAAGGGCACACTCACAAGAGAGTTCAAGCCCTCGATGAAAATAACCGCAGAAAACGGAGAGATCAAGGTTGAGCGCCCCGATGATGAGGCTTCCAACCGCTCGCTCCACGGTCTTACAAGAACACTCATAAACAACATGGTAATAGGCGTTACCGAGGGCTTCAAGAAAGAACTCGAGATCAACGGTGTCGGCTATAGATGCCAGAAGCAGGGTAAGGACCTTATCCTTAACATAGGCTACTCGCATCAGGTAATAGTTTCCGATACCGACGATATCAAGATCGAGGCTCCCCAGCCCAACCAGATCGTTATCAC
>JAFZOA010000133.1 GCA_017550775.1 Ruminiclostridium sp.
ACATAAAAATATCCGCTGATGCGGAGAATTTCAAAAAGGAAATAGCCGCGGCAAATTCCGCAGTAGAGACGTTCAGAAAGAACGCGGCTTCCGCGGGAAAAGAGATCACCGCCGCGTTCGCGGGGCTCATAGATACCGATATAAGCACGGACAGAAGCGCGGCAAGACCCGCGGAGGTGACGGTACCGGACGGCTACGCAAAAAACGCAGCCGGAAAAACATCGCCGGTAGGGATACCGTCATACGTTCCGAAAGAGAACATAACCGGGTACTATGAAAACAACTCATATAGCCGCACAGCGAACGTGCTCGAACTCGACGAGAATGAGACCGTTATCGGAGCTGCAAACGGAAATTCACAGAACGAACAGCCGATAAACATCACAACGACCGTTGAGCTCGACGGGGATAAGATCGGAGAGTCCGTGAATGTTTACAATATGAGAAGAAACAAGATAACCAACGGGCTTTACAACTGAAAGGAACAGCTATGTATTTTATAAGTATCAACGGACAGCAGCTTCCGACACCATACTACTACTGCGTCACATCAAAGGACATTGAAAGCTCGGGGAGCGGCCGCTTCGACGAGACCGGCGTTGTCCACAGAAGCAGGGTCAGACACAACGTCAAGACCTGTGATGTGAAATGGAAGATACCGGGCTCACAGCTCAGCACGATAAGCGGGAGCATGGCTGACGAGCTTCTTCATGTGACACTTCTCGACCCAGCGACATCGGGATATGTGAGCTGCGATATGTACGCAGAGAGCTCAAGAGCCGAGTTCTATCAGCATCAGAACGCACAGGAAAGCGACAGCTGGTGGGAGATCAGCTGTCGGCTGATCGAATTCTGAGGAGCGTGATCGGATGTATAATGTAAGTCAGGCATACCTCACAGCGCTCGCTTCAAAAGCTGTGACCGAGGCGGTGGAAGGGACTCTCGTCCTGCCGCACAGCGGGTCGTTCGAGATAAATGACAGCTGCCTTGTGAGCGGAAAGCTGAAACTCACCAAAGAGCTGTGCGGGGAAAAATACCGCATCGGAACATTCAACCTGTCACAGCTTAAATTCTCGTTCTTCTGCGACAGCGCTTCGTCGGTCGATCTTACCGACGGAATCGTATCGCTGAGCTACAAGCTCGCGCCGTATGACGGCGCTTCCGAGACAGTGCCGCTCGGTACGTTTTATGTTGACCCTATACTTTCTTCGCGAAAGAAAGACGTCATCGAGATAGTCGCCTATGACGCGGGCGTAAGAGCGGACAGAGAGCCGTCCGCCGCGATAAGGAATATGACCGGCACCCCGGCGGAGATTCTTGAAGCAGTATGTGGGGAATGCGGGATAGACACGGATATCAGAGATGACAGCCTTGACGCTTTCCCGAACAGCGCGGTCATCGTATCTCCGAAGGACAGACAGATACAGTCCTGCAGAGACATCATAATGTGGTGCGCGTACCTGCTGTGCGGATATGCAGTCATCGACAGAAGCGGGAAGCTCGTCATCATTTCCGCGAAGTACACTTCTACCTCGGGCGGACAGATAATCTCAAGCAGAACAGTCACCGCCGCGGAGCGCAAGTACATTAACGCTACCGACACGCGCGCATACATAAAATATATGTCCGCGTACCGTGACGGCGATGTCGTTAACTACAGATCGACCATATCACCGGGCGACGATCAGGCTGCTCCGGCGCCTTACGCGCTCGACAAAAACCCGCTTCTCGCCGGGAAGAGCGCCGCCGAATACGACGCAGTGAACAGAGCATGACTCGCGTATATCGACTCGTTCATGCAGCGAGGGATAAACGCCTGCATTTACGGAGACCCTGCGATAGACATCGGCGACACTCTCATGTTCAGAGGCGGCGACGTCGATCAGCGCGGCGGGATAATCGGCGTTGTGACATCTTACGAATGGACATACCGGAACTATCACACCGTGATATGCACGGCGGCGGAATGTGTGGGGTCTCTCGCTTCCGGAGCCGTTTCTGCCCGCACAAGAGCGCAGACCTCCAAAAGAATAGACGCGGTAGATACGGGCGGCGGTACAGGAAGTGAGCTTGGGCGCTGGCTTGACGCGTCGGAGACCTCGATAGCGTTCAACGACCTGAACAACGACAGGTGGATGCCTTATCAGCACTCATCAAGCACCGGACATGACCTTATCGAAGGGTATAACAATCATCATTACAGCTCACGCTCCGAGGGGATATGCCATATCGAGGGATCGGACAACACGCTGTATCGCTGCTATCGCGTACACATGGGCGGGAGCAGCAATACTATCGGAACTTCACCTTCCGATTCCGTTCCGCGCGAAGACTCCATAGTATCGGGTCACGGCAACAGCATTCCCGGAGAGATACAGACCTCGATAGTTACCGGAAACGGGAATACCGTTTCAAATCATTGCAGACAAAGCATGGTTGGGGGGTATGGGAACTCGGTAGAGGAACTTCAGGAGACTATAGTTTGGGGACAATACAACACAGGCGTTGACGCAAGACGTTCCGTGGTAATCGGTACTTCAAACCACTTTGAAGACCTCGTGGACGAGATCGTCCTCGGGGCGCAGAACAGTACGAAGAACTGTCAGCAGGGCATTTCAGCCGGACAGAACAACAGCGTCAGAGATTCAAACAAAACCATTGTATGCGGCACCGGAAACGCTGTGACAAGCACGGATAACGCGGTGATATGCGGCACGGGCGCGTCGAACACGTCCGGAAAGTTCATCGTCGCAGGTCAGGTATTCCATGTAACGTCATTGGGAGCTGTTGCGGCAGCTATGGGATATGGTTCCATGGGCGCGGACTATGCGGAGTATTTCGAGTGGGAGGACGGAAATCCGGACGGCGCGGACAGGCGGGGAATGCTCGTAGCGCTCTCGGGGGACATGATAGTTCCCGCAAACGGAAACGGGTTTATCGGCGTGGTCTCCGCCTCGCCTTCCGTGACGGGTAATTCCGCCGAAATTTACTGGTCGGGTAGGTACAAAAAGGACGTATTCGGTGCGGTAATGACCGATGAGAACGGAAAACCGGTAACTTCTCCGGACTACGACCCGGACAGAGAGTATATACCGCGCTCCGAGCGGCCGGAATGGGCGGCGGTAGGGCTTACAGGGCGGCTTACAGCGACAGACGACGGAAGCTGTACCGTCGGCGGGTATGTTACTGCAAAAGACGGCATAGCGAGAAAGTCCGGCACATATACCAGAGCGCGGGTGCTGCGGAGAATTGACGATACACACATAGAAGTGCTTGTGAGGTGAGAATGTGGACGAGAATGATGTAATGGTGAGAGAACGCATTACCGCGCTCGAAAGCTCGTATGCCGCGCTGCTTAAACGCGTCGATCATATTGAGGAGCTTATCGAGAGCGTGCAGAAGATGACGGTGGAGATACAGCATATGCGAGAAGATCTGAACTGCGTTGCGGAGAAGGTCGAGAACATAGAAAGCAAGCCGGCGCGGAACTGGGACACGCTTGTATCGGCGGTGCTGGGGGCGCTCGCAGGAGGGATCTGCACCATGATAGTGACAATGCTGTTTGGAGGATAGAATGTTTATAACTGACGGATATAATATCAGAATACCGCGCGGGGACACTGCCTGCGTTAATTTCACGCTTACCGAGGCTGACGGCGGGGCTCCGCACATACTCAGCAGCGGTCAGTATGTGCGGCTCGACGTTTTTATACGAAAGAGCGTTGCTCCGGTCATTACAAAGACCGTGAGTGCGGCGGAACAGTTACCGGACGGTTCGGTGACCTTCGCGTTCAGTCCGGAGGACACCGATATAGCGGCAAATGAGTACAGCTACTCGCTTAAGATAGTGAACGGCGACGGTTCCCGGTGCGACACATGGCTCGGGTTTCCCGAGGACGCTTGCTTTGCGGTGGGAACAGACTGTCCGCCATACATCGGGTACGAGCCGCAAGCGGGTATCATGGTGGAGGTAGGACAGGGCGCGGAGACTTTGCCGAGGTATGACGGGGAGTACAGCGTTACGCCCTCGCTGTCGCAGGATATTGTACTTGAAACAGCGCAGAAGACTATGTCCGCAAATGTGGTGGTAGGCAGAGTGCCTATGACAGAGACTCAGAATGCCGCGGGCGGTATCACCTTAACAATAGGAGGTTAATGTATGTCGGAAATGTATGTGAATAAGCTTGTGGTCGGGAATGAGGTAAAGCTTGACCTGACGGGAGATACGGTCACGCCGGCGGTAATGATGAGCGGAACGACAGCGCACGACAGGAGCGGTGCTCCGATCACAGGGACGCTTACAATAGACGACCACCTTGACGCAAACTCCGCCAACCCGGTACAGAACAACGTCGTTACTGCGGCGCTCGCGGGGAAGCAGAGCAGTATCGCGCAGTCGGCGCTTCTTACGCTTACCGTAAGCGGGTGGGACAGTCAGACTATGCAGCAGACCGTCACTTTCGCGCACGATACTACCAAGCGCAACGTCATCGACATCACGCCGTCGGAGGTGCCTGAGTGGAGCGCGGCGGGTGTGTATGCGTCGGCTGAGACATCGGCGGGGATAACATTCACCTGCGCGACTGTACCGGAGACTGCGCTCACGTTCAAGGTAACAAGCATGGAGGTGAGCTGATATGTTAGTAAATCCGATGACGTTTAATCAGAGCGATGGGGGTGTAGGACTGCCGCCGCTTGAGATAAAAGCATTCAGTTCGCCTAATACAGCTTCAGGATATATTCTCCAAAACGGAGAACTTACAATTCATACCCTTACAAGTTCGGGTCTTATTTTGCCTGATGTGTGGGACATAAGCAACAATGAAACGTGGGAAATGGGTTCTAAGGTAGAGTTGTCCGAGGGCAGTACAAATTACAGCCCGATTTTAGGTCACGCATATAGCAACAGCACCTATTACGCTTGTGTTCCAAGTCTACAATATTACAACGACCCAAAACATTTTGTATTATGTGTTCCGGGAAACAGAAACTCATGGCTTCATCTAATGGAGACCGAGCACGCCTATGAGTACGATAACACATACTATGTGAAAGCCGGTTGGGACGGTAGTGAGTACTACATTGATGTGTCAACAGACGGTATCACATGGACAAGAGACGCAACAGAAGTTGATGACACGCCGTGCTATTATAACAGCTCATATCGTCGTATTGCTATAGGGACAGTAAGAGGTACGGATCAATGGAATACCGGTACAATTGACCTGACAAAAACGTACATCAAAATAAACGGTGTTGTTGTATGGGGCAACACCTGATTCTGACTATGAAGATAGAATTTTCAAAGCTCGTGCTCGGTGCGGCGGTCGTGACGTGGCTCGCGGGAGCTGTGTTCGGTGCGGTGATAGTAAGCCGTACCGGACAGTATCTCGGGGAGCTGCTGACCTACATCGGAGCGCCGACTGCAACGTCATTCGGCTTCTATGCGTGGAAGGCGAAGAACGAGAACATTGTGAAGTACAACAAATCACAGGTCGAGAAGCTGAAACAGCTCGGCGGTGAGAACACAGAAACGGGGGACGATCATGCAATTGGGTGATATCATAGCGCTGTCGATAGGCGGCATGATACTTGTTATAGCGGTGGTTTACCTGATAACAAACCAACGTACAAAGGTCATAGAATGGCTGAAATTCGCTGTTGTTGAGGCTGAAAAGTTGCTCGGGAGCGGCACGGGGCAACTCAAACTCCGTCAGGTGTACGACTGGTTCTGTGAGAAGTTCCCGACAACAGCGGCACTTCTCCCGTTTGCGGTGTTCTCTGCGTGGGTGGATGTGGCACTTGAAACCATGAAGCGGTGGCTTGAACTCGGTAATCCGATAGGGGATTACATACTCGGAAAGGACGTAGACAATGGGACTGTACACAAATGAGGGGCTTGTGAGGCACGCGGAGAACGCGCTGAAGCTCAAAACTAAGTATATGTGGGGCGGCATACTCCGTCCGATAGAGCAGCAGTACGACCTGCTTTTCAGAACTTACGGCACCAAACCCGGCACAGGCTACACGACGGAGCGCTGGAACGAGCTGAAAAAGCTGTGCGGTAAGGGCTATTACGGAGTTGACTGCGTAGGGCTGATAAAGTCGTACTACTGGAGCGGAAAGGCTGACGGCGGTGTCGGTTCTCCGAAGTACGGTGCGGCGGGATATCCGGACACAAACGCGGGAGGTATGTACAACGCGGCGAAGGTCAAGGGGAGAATTGCGACGATACCGGAGCGACCCGGAGTGATCGTGTACAGCAAGTCTCACCCGCACGTCGGGATATACGTCGGCAACGGGTACACGATAGAAAGCACGCTCGGAACACGCGGGGACGGGGTGGTGAAGCGGAAGCTTGACGGGTTCTGGGAATACTGGTTTGAGTGTCCGTACATAGAGTACGCGGTGAAGAAGTCCGGGAAAGCTTCGGAACGCCCGTGGTTCAGCGCCGGAGACAAGGTGGTCATAAAGGACACGGCGGGGTGCTACGCAGGGACGAACATAGCAATTCCGGCGGCGTGCAAGGGCAAGCCGTACACAGTCGCAAAGATCCTTAACAGCAGGGCGCTCATTAAAGAGCTTTACAGCTGGGTCGCGCTTGACGACCTTGCAAAGAAATGAATAATACCCGCATGAGGGATAAGCTTCATGCGGGTACTCTCTCTTTTTACAGCAGCAGCCGGACCGCGGCGGAGCTCACAATTGCGCAGGTAAGGTCGCCTATCAGAGCGGCGGCGAGCGCATAGCGGGTCTTTTTCGCCTTTACCGCCGCGAAGTACACGGAGAGAGTGTAGAACGTGGTCTCGCTGCTTCCGAGGATTACCGAGGCAACACGTCCCGGGAAGCTGTCGGGGCCGCGGTCCGTAAGTATCTGCTCGAATATCGCCACCGAGCCGCTGCCGGAGAACGGGCGCAGTATCAGCAGAGTTCCGCATTCCGGCGGGAAACCTATCGCACTCAGCAAGGGCGCTGTCAGGTCTGTCAGAAGCTCTGCGCCGCCGGAAGCGCGGAACACTCCGACTGTCACCACGAGACAGAACAGCGAAGGAAAGATGTCGTACACTGTTCGCAACCCTTCCTTCACTCCCTCGGCAAACTCGGTGAAGACATCTGTTTTTGTACACACCCCGTATATCAGTACCGCCGCGAACATCAGCGGGACGATAAATCCGCTCACGGCAGCCTCCGTTTCCGGAGCCTGCGCAGTGTGAACGCCGCTGTCAGTGCGGCTGCGAGCGCACTCACGGAAGCTATCCACACACACGGAAGTATCTCCATTGGTGCCTTCGACCCGTGCGAGAGCCGGAGCGCCGCGGCTGTTGTGGGGATAAGCTGAAGGCTCGCCGTGTTCATGACCGCGAGAAGGATCATGTTATCCGAAGCGACATCCGGCTCGTCGCTCTTCTCCTCGCGCTCGATCTCACGCATTGCAGCTATACCGAAGGGAGTGGAGGCATTGCCGAGACCGAGTACATTTGCCGTAATGTTGAGGGTTATGTACTGCATAGCCTTCCCTCCCCTGTCAAGCCCGCCGAAAAGACGGGACAGCAGGGGAGAAACTGCTTTTGCAAGCTTTCCGGTAAGACCGGAGCTCTGGGCGACCCGCATAAGTCCGCTCCACAGTGCTATTATGCCGGTCAGGGTCAGAGCGAGAGTCACGGCGTTCCCACATTCCTCCAGAAACGCCGATGACAACTCCTCCATGCGGTCGCCAAGCGCTGCAAATACTATCGACAGCGCGATCATCCCGGTCATTATCCACTTCATCATACGGCTTCACCTCACATACGCATCAGTCATATATATGAGGATAGGGCGTGAATTATACGTCGTCCCCGCCGAACACCGCTTCCTTCGCTCCGGCAAGTATCATGTCCGCAAGCGGATTTTCAACTCGCGCAACGATCGTGCGGTACAGCTCACGCGCACCGAATTTGTCGCTGTGACCGAGCGCGGCAAGCTTCTTTATCGCCGCTTCCGTAACTTCGAGCGTAACTCCGGCTTCGGCGGCTCGCTGTTTAAGCTCATTCACCATTTGTCCGCAGATAACCTCGGTGTCGTGCTCCGACAGGCGGCCGAACACCGCAATACAGTCCACACGGTTGATGAACTCGGGGCGGAAAGCTTTCATAAGCTCATCTCTTACCGCGTCGTCGGTGCGGCACTTTTCCGGATTGATGAAGCCGAGCGCGGCGTTTTTGTCGCTGTAAGCTTCCGCTCCGACATTTGTGGTCATTATTATAACGCAGTTTCTCAGGCTCACTCTTACCCCGTCAGCGGATGTGAGATGCCCGTCGTCAAGCGCCTGGAGCAGCAGGTCGGGGATGTCGGGGTGAGCCTTTTCTATCTCGTCGAACAGCAGTACGCTGTACGGGTGACGTTTTACCGCTTCGATAAGCCGTCCGCCGTCCTCATACCCCACATATCCGGCCGGAGAGCCGATAAGCCCGGAGACACTGTGCTTTTCCATATACTCGGACATATCGAACCTTATCAGAGCCTCTTCTCTGCCGAACAATGCACGGGACAGAGCCTTGGACAGCTCGGTCTTTCCAACCCCGGTAGGCCCCGCAAATATGAAGCTTCCTATCGGGCGGTCATGTCGAGAGATACCGGCGGAGTTGCGGCGTATCGCAGCCGAAACGGCTTCCACAGCTCTGTCCTGACCGATCACGCGGCTTCTGAGCTTTGTTTCAAGATCGGTTATCCGCGCTGTATCGGTCGTTTTCAGCTCCGATACCGGTATACCGACAGCGCCGCTCAGAGCAGAAGCAACGTCCGCAGCCGTAACTGTACATTCCGTCGGGTCGTCTGCACGCACAGTGTCAAGCTCCGTGCGAAGCGCACGTTCCTTGTCCCGTATCTCGGCAGCAAGCTCGAAGTCCTGCGAAAGCACGGCGGTCTCCTTTTCGGCAGCGAGAATGTCCAGACGCTTCTTTATCCCGTATTCGCAGGATCTGTCCGGGCTTCTCTCCATTCGTGCCGCGACGCAGGCATCGTCGATCAGGTCTATCGCCTTGTCCGGGAGCCGTCTGTCCTCCATATACCGTACCGACAGCCGCACAGCCGCTTCTATCGCCTCGTCCGACAGCCTGACACCGTGGTGCTCCTCGTACTTATTACGGAGTCCCCGTATTATCTCCGCTGCGGCGTTCTCGTCCGGCTCCTCAATGCTGACGGCGCGGAAACGACGTGCGAGAGCTGCGTCCTTTTCGATGTACCGGCGATATTCGTCGGCAGTTGTAGCGCCGATCACGCGTATCTCACCGCGGGCGAGCGCAGGTTTGAGAATGTTTGCGGCGTCGATAGCGCCCTCCGCCGCGCCGGCACCTACC
>JAFZOA010000012.1 GCA_017550775.1 Ruminiclostridium sp.
ACGGGCAGGCAGCCCCAAGGGGCTGCTGCCCGGCTACCAGCCTACCACACGCATACTCACTGTCAATAGGCTTTCGCGGCATAAAGTATCGCGTTCATTTTTACGATTTTGGCAGTAGAGCCTTTTATATTTTTACAAAAACCTTGCTTTTTTGGGGGAATCATGGTATAATAAAGTTGCCACATTATATATCCTAACTTAATATTGTTTACAAAATATATCCGTGTGGTTTTGTGCCGTTGTAACTCATCTTTACCAAGGTAAAGATGCAGGCTTTTTCGTGTGAGTTATAATGGCACGTTAAGATATATTGTGTGGTAGCAATCAGGCTTGTATTTTACGTTGCCCAACCTCATTGCTGCGCATTTTTGTTTTATGTGAAATTCCAATCACTGCGAAAGGATATCAATTATGAACTTTATTAGTAATTTTTTGGAAACGATATCAAAAGACAAAAACGATATATATCTTTTTGGCGCGGGGTTTGTTGCCGACGTAGTAAAGAAGTTCCTTGAAGAAAACAATATCGGATTTTGCGGGTATCTCGTCGATCCTGAGTATCTGCCCGAAAACGAATCAGACAGATACATCGACGGTAAACCTGTGATTACCGATAAAGATCTTTCGTCGGACGTATCGGTAATTGTTGCGGTCAATCCTGAAAAATTCATACCCAACATAAAAATCACAGGCTTTATTAAAAAGTTATATTGGTTGGATTTCAATGGACCATTTCTTTTGAATACTAAGTATAATCTGTTTGACGATGATTATATGTATGAAAACCACACAAAACTGATAGATACCGCAAAAATGCTGCAGGATTTTGAATCAAGACGTACTTTGATGATGTTTGTCGCACAGAAATATGCAGGATGCTATTTTAAAGACTATTCCCATAATCCCGAATATTTTGATGATGATATTTTATGTCCGAACGAAGATGAAGTTTTCATTGACTGCGGGGCGTACAATGGTGATTCCACTCTCGGTTTCTTGAAGTGGTTGAAACAGAACAATATAAATTCATATAAGAAATGTATCGCTTTTGAACCCGATAATAAAAATTTTGAGGAAATGAAGCGAAACCTTGCTTTTTATAAGGATATAGAGCTTTATAATATTGGAACGCACGAGAGAAAAGACGTTTTACATTTTGCGGGAGATAATAAGACCGCTTCACGATTTGCCGAGATCGGCGGAGTTTCTGTTACTGTTGATTCTATTGATAATATACTTAAAGGAGAAAAAGCGACATATATCAAAATGGATATCGAGGGTTCCGAGCTCAGCGCATTAAAGGTGCAAAACAGACAATAACTAAGTATAAGCCAAGACTTGCTATATGTGTATATCATAAGATCGAAGATCTGCTGACTATTCCTCAATACATTGCGAGCCTTAATCCCGATTATAAGTTTTATCTCCGAAGCTATAATCCGACAGCGCTGGAAACAGTTCTTTACGCGGTATAAAACGCCCCGTGAGCAGTCATGCTCACGGGGATGTTTTGTTTAACTGACAATTATGTTTATACTGATCTTCTGATTTCCGTCCGATGCGGTTATCACAGTCGTTCCCTTCGATTTAGCCGTTATCTTTCCCTTTGAATTGACCGATGCTACGGACTTCTTCGAGCTCGACCACTTCACCTTACCCGCAGTACCGTCGGAAAGCAGCGCCCCGAGCTTCAGCGTATCGCCCTTCGAGAGCGACACCGTGAACCTGTCCAGCGCAGCGCTTTCCTTCGACGCGGAGAGCTTGACGGTAAGCTTTCCGCCGACGCATAACTCCTCCTGATCGGACTCGTTGGAGAAAGTGAGAAGGTGAGTGCCTTTGCTTATCTTGTACTTTACCCTGCAGGAGCAGGTGTTTCCTTCATCATTGCTCACCATGAAGCCGCTATTTCCATTGACCTCCAGGATCGCAGCCTGACCTTTGACGGACTTTACCTGTACGGGCTTTTCGGTGATGATGTTACCGTCCTCGTCATCACCCACCAGCACGCCGACAAGATATTTGCCCGTGAAGGTGACATCTACCGTAAGCTCGCAGCTTTTGTCGCTCTCGAAAAGATATCTTATCTTGCTGAATTCCGCCAGTTTATCGGTTCGGGAGCTTCCGATATCAATATCGAAGCAGTCATCGGCAGCCGCGCCGTTCACGACAAAACAGGTCATCGCCATAACGCAGGCGGCAAATAATGCGGTCAGTTTTTTCAACAGCTTCATGTTCATACCTCTCTGAAATAAGCAATGTAGCTCTGGAAATCTCCCCACATATTCGGAATGTGGAACCCGTTGTTCATCAGGAATGCGCCGCTGAATACGCGCCCTGTCTCCTCGTGCTTGTAGTATTTCGACTTGTCAAGCCCCTTGAGCCGTATGCGGTGCTCGAACACGCTCGGCTCCTTTAGCACGGTCACATATTCGAGCAGGGTCTCGCTCTTGTCCTTCGAGACGAACTGCCACGCGTCAAAGCGGTCGTTCGCGAACGGATCGCCGAGCCGGTAGTGGTCGCCGGTGCGCACGAGGGGGTTATACTTCTCGAACTCCGCGATCTGATCCTTTATCGCGGCCTTGTCGTCGTCGCTTATGCGGGTAACGTCGAGCTCGTAGCCGAACGTTCCCACCATTGCCACATGACCGCGCGTTCTGAACGGTGTAATTCTTCCGACGCAGTGATTGGGGCTGTCGGAAACGTGCGCTCCGAAGCAGGAGCAGGGGAAGCACATGGACGTACCGTACTGTATCTTAAGGCGCTCTATCGCGTCGGTGTCATCGCTTGTCCAGATCTGCGGCGAGTAGTACAGCATACCCGCGTCGAACCTCGATCCTCCGCCCGCGCAGTTTTCAAGCAGCAGGTCGGGGAAGTCGGCCAGCAGGCGCTCCTGCATCTCATACACGCCGAGGACGTAGCGGTGCCATATCTCACGCTGTCTCTCCGGCGGGAGCACCTCGTTGCCTACCTCGGAGAGCTGGCGGTTCATGTCCCACTTGACGTACTCGATGTTTGCCGAGGACAGTATCTCGTGCATTCTCCCGTAGATATAGTCTCGTATCTCCTTGCGCGAGAAGTCCAGGACGAGCTGCGAGCGCGCCTGAGTGCGGGGTCTGCCCTCGATGTGCAGGCACCAGTCCGGGTGAGCGCGGTAAAGGTCGCTGTCCGGGCTTATCATCTCCGGCTCGAACCAGATACCGAATTTCAGACCGATCTTGTTGACCTCATCTACAAGGTGTCTGAGCCCGCCCTTGATCTTGTTCTCGTTGACGAACCAGTCTCCGAGCGAGGAATGGTCGTCGTCGCGGTGACCGAACCAGCCGTCGTCCATGACCAGCATCTCTATGCCCGCCTTCTTCGCTTCACGCGCGATGTCAAGCAGCTTGTCGGTGTCGAAGTTGAAGTATGTCGCCTCCCAGTTGTTGATAAGAATGGGACGGCGCTTGTCCTTATACTCCCCGCGGATGAGGTTCTGACGGTAGAGATCGTGGAAGGTGCGGCTCATGGCGCCGAGACCCTCCGAGCTGTGTACCATTACCACCTCGGGGGCGGTG
>JAFZOA010000134.1 GCA_017550775.1 Ruminiclostridium sp.
AAGTGATATAATGGATCTGTGGGGAGATACTTTGTGTATCTCCGATTATCGGAGGGAAGGAGGAACATGAATAACACAAAAGTCGCGGCATACTGCCGCGTAAGTACAGACCTTTCCGATCAGCTGCACTCGCTCGCAGCTCAGATAAAATATTTTACTGAATATATCAGCGAGCATGAGGGCTGGGATCTGGTCGAAGTTTATTACGATGAGGGCATTACCGGTACATCGGTAAAAAAGCGCGATGCGTTCAATCGCATGATCGCAGACTGCGAGGCTGGAAAAATCGAACTTGTCATCACTAAAGAAGTATCCCGCTTTGCAAGAAACACCGTTGACACCCTTTGCTTCACGCGAAAGCTCACGGCGCTCGGCATAAGAGTCATTTTTATGAATGACGGTATCGACACCAGCGATAAAGACGGCGAGCTCCGCCTGACGATCATGGCAAGCATAGCTCAGGAGGAATCCCGTAAGATCTCCGAACGCGTCAAGTGGGGTATCCGTAGAAAAATGGAAGAAGGTTGGGTATATGGTCATGCGGAAATGCTTGGTTATCGCACTCATGACGGAAAACTCGAAATAGTACCAGAAGAAGCCGAGATCGTCCGTCGGATTTTCCATAGCTATGTGTACGAAGGAAAAGGTTGCCACACTATTGCCAACGAACTAAACGCTGCCGGTTTATTTACGGTAAAGGGCAAGATGTGGCGAGAAGACGCTGTAAACAGAATTCTGAAAAATGATAAGTATGTAGGAGATCTCACTCAATGGAAACATTATTCCACAGACTTCCTTACAAAACGTGTTTTGCAGAATAATGGAGACAATCCGGATACACCGCTTGTAAAAGTCCCGAATCATCATGAGCCGATAATTTCTCGTGAAATATGGGATTTGGCGCAGCAACAGGTTTATGAGCGCGGGCTGATGTCGCGCGAGGGAAGAAAGTTTTCCAAGCACTATTGGTTCAGCAGTAAAGTAACCTGTGCTAAATGCGGATATTCCTATAACGTTACCGGCAGTACCAAAAAAGAAAAACGTTCTTTAAGATGTGTCAACCGCTGTAAATACGGGAAAGATCCAAGAGTCGATGCCAACGGCGCGGAAGTCGGCTGTGATAATCATGCTATAAATGAGGTCGTACTTGAAGTGTGTATGAAACACATACTGGAATATATCCGATTTACCCGAAGCGATATTACTGAACGTATGCTCGAAAATATCACTACGATGCAGGCTATGAAGCCGACGTTTGATGCTGAACCGCTAAAAGCTGAAATTGAAGCTCTCAATAATAAAAAGAGAAAAGCTATTGACCTTATGCTTGACGAACTCATTACAAAAGAGGAATTGAAACAGCAGACAGCATACTACGATGAAGAGATCAGTAAAATATCGGAAACCATTGCCTCAAGACAGAATGTTGCAGAAGCTCATAAGCGACAGCTTGATACTATCAAATCCTATATTGCTTTGGTAAATCAGACCGCCGATATGGATATTGACAGTACAAAGGTCTATGGTGAGATGCTGAAAAAGGTGTTAGTTTACGATAACTGCATAGTGGACATCTACCTTAACTGTATGCCGTCGGGATTCCGGATCAAGTTCCATGTCAACAAATTCAATCAACAGCACCGTTTCAACGTATTTATAGACGATTGCGGGCCTATACCCGCATAAATGTCTTTTCATATTGTTCCGCCATTTATATGCCAGCTTCCTTATCGGGGCAGGCATTGATGTCGCAACGGTTTCGGGAAGTTTAGGGCACAATAATCAGGTGACAACGCTTTCAATTTACAGCCATATGTTCAAGGAGTTTCAAGCGAAGGCGTGTGACGCTGTTGTCAATGCACTTAATTTTAACAAGAATCTCTCCACAAACAACAGCTCCGACCAGCCCGGTGATAAACCGCCCACCAAGCAGTCCGCATGATACCTCAGATAACCACAGGATACTTGACAAAAAAATAAGACCCATATAAGACCCATACGGCAAAATGATGTAAAAGAGAAACCCGCGAAGCCGCTTAAATAGCGACTCCGCGGGGAGTGTGTTGGTGACCCTCATTGGAGCTTATACGAACATCTTCTCCCAGGTCGTCAATATCATCGGGCAAAGTGTTCTCCGTGAACTTACCGCCGCCGGGCATACCGAAGACGATCTTCACGCGCTTATCGTCGTACAGATAAACTGCGCTGATAAAGGTGTTGAAGAGCTCAGACTGAAAAGCTTTATCGTGGATATCTCCGCCTTTTAGACTGTTGAGCCATGTGACGACTTCCTGCTTTGTGACTTCCGGGTAGTTTGCTGTGATCTCGAACAGGTCGCTTTTGATACGCTTCTTCTCCTGCTCCAGCTCTTTCAGACGAGCTTTCACGGATTCCGAGTTCAGACCTTCCTCGACAGCTTTCAGCAGGTTCGATATCGATAGCTCTACGTCCGACATCTGTGTTTTCAGATTGTCGAAGTCGGTATTGTCGCGGTGTTCCTTGTGGTAGTTCACGGTGGCTTCCGCGATCCAGTTTATCATCTCATCCTGAAGAACATAATCGGCGATTCCGCGGGCGACTTCCAGCTCAATGAAGTCTCGGCGGATGTTTTTCTTGTCACAGCCGCTGTGTTGCCGCTTTCCGAGACAGGTGTAATAATAGTGCATCGTGCCGTTTGTGCCTGTGCCTGATATACCGACCATAGCTTTCTTGCAGTGCCCGCAGAACAGCTTTCCCGTGAGCATATAGTCACCGTTGAGCCTGTGCCTCCCTTGTGGGTTCTTTTTCATTTTCAGCACCTCCTGAACTTTGTAATACAATTCATCCGTTATTATCTGCGGCATACCGTTTTCGACTCGCACAGAGCCGAAAATATACATTCCGCGGTATTTTTCATTATGCAGTATCGCCTGGAAGCTCGTCCGTCCCCATTCGCCGCCCTTGCGAGTACGGAGCCCTCGGCGGTTGAGGTCGTTGTAGATGTCAACGAACGGCTCCCCGAGAGCGGTACGTTCGTATATTTCACGCACGATAGCAGCAGCGGGCTCGTCTATGACGTAGTGTTGTCCGTCTATCTTATACCCGAACGGCGCGGGACCGTTCACCAGACAGCGTTCGGCGTTGCTGTTCATGCCGCGGATAACGTCCTCCGCCATATTCTCTATGTAGAACTGATTGACGTTCATCATCGAGCGCTTCGCGAAGCGTCCTGCGGCTGTATCGTCGAAATCTTCCTCAACATATGCGATGCGCACTCCGTTCTCTCCGAGGCGGCACTCGTTCACCATGGCTTCAAGCATATTTCGTCCAATGCGTGAGGACTTCCACGAGATAACATACTGGAAGGTGCCGTGCTCGCTGTCCTTGAGCATCTTTTGAAATGCAGGACGTTTGTCGCTTTTGCCGGAGACAGCTCTGTCAGCATAGACTTCCTTTATCTCGATACCGCGCTCGGCAGCGAGCATCTTGCAAAGCGTGACCTGCTGTTCTATGGAGATATCCTTCTGGTTATGGCTGCTATAGCGCGCGTATATGACCCCGATACCGCCTTTTTCGCCCTTCTTGGGAATGCGGGGCGGGGAAGTGCGTTTTCTTGGCATAAAATACCTCCTTTTAAATGCGCTTTTTGAGATTTTTTCGCAAAAATCGGGTCTAAAATACCGATTTTGGGTGAATTGTTGACATTTTCAAGGAGACATGCTATAATATAACCGTCTTAGGGTGTGCTATTATAGCATATCTCAAACACTTATCCTCTCACCGAGGGCCAGTCGGTGAGGGGATTTTTTTATCCGGCTATGCCGATCACTTTTCCCGCGCACTTTATAAAATCGCCCTCGGTGAAAACTATATCTTTATAGTCACTGTTTACGGAGATCAAGCGGTCTCCGCCGTATTGCTTGATATATCCCTGCCCGTTCACTACAAAGATGCCTGTCTCACCGATATTAACGCGGTCTTGTATCTTTACCAGTACAATATCGCTGTCGTGATAGATCGGTTCCATACTATTTCCGAAGATAGTTACCGCAAAATCAGCATCGCGAGCTTCGGGAGTATCAGGTATATCGATTTCGTCCCATTCGTCTCGATCTTCGAGGTCGAAGCCAAAACCGGCAGAGGCTTTGTATTCGCTGTGCTTGATTTTTATAGTTGGTATAGGTGCTGTCTCCGAAGGAGCAGTACAGCGTTCGTATTCTATATTCAAAATATCATCTACTGCTTTTTTACCATATCTGTCAAGGGTGTGGTATTTTTTATTTATATTTGTATCAATAAAAGTATCGTCTGTTATATCCATAAGGGATTGGGGAGAACGCTTATACAATATTTCATTCTGATTATAAATCACAGATTCATCATCTGTCATAACAATATATGAATTTCCTTTATATGATTCGATGACATAATAAAAATTATGTTCCTCCTCACATTGAAATTTCAGTGCTATTCCAAAGCTTTTATCGTTATCAGGATCTAATGCTAATGTTGAAATAAACTCAATAGTCTCGCTTCCACATATAGGACACCATAATTGAGCATCATCAAATTCTCTTGGCGCAAAATCTAATTTTATACTATCAGAGGTGAACCAATCAACTGAAACATTGAAATAATCCGAAATTTTACGCATTACAGTAACTGATAATTGTTTAGTGCGACCAGCGTTGAGTTCCGATAATGAGCTTCGTGAAATATTCAATTCTTTACACAGTTGAGTAATGGTAATATTCTGCTGATTGCACAGTTTTTCAATTTTATTGTATAGATTTGACATATTATCACCACTTTCTTTGTTAGAAACAAACAAATTTCAGAACTCTGTAAGAATAATTACAGAAATCTGTTGACAATTTCAGAATTCTGTAATATAATATGCTTGTCAGAGCAAAACAGAATTCTGTATTTATATTATTATAATACAGAAATTTGTAAATGTCAAGTAGGAGGTGAAAAAATGTTAGAGAGAAAAAATGCGGTTACTTCTTTCGGTATTTCTATTAAAACCAAGTTATTGGAACTTAATAAGACTCAGAATTGGCTTATAGAACAAGTAAAGATGTTAGATAACAGCATTTATATTGATAGCTCCGTTATGGTCGTGTCCCTTATCAACGCGATATATCTGTTACAGCAGGAAATGGAAAGCGGCAGTTGGCTCGTTCAGGTCATAAAGTGAGGTAATAAATGAGACTATTCAGAAAAAAAGAAAAGCGTTCAGAGAATACCGGAACCGTAGAGGTTGAAGGCGGTCTTCTCTCGGCATGGCTTTCCGGCAGTTCTGACATAACAAAGGAACAGGCATTACAGATACCAACTATCGCGGCTTGTGTCACTCTGATCGCAGATCGTATCTCCGCGCTTCCGATAAAATTGTATCGCCAGAACGGCAAGGAAGTCGAGGAGATCACCGAGGATAAGCGTCTCAATATGCTCAATCACGATACCGGAGACACTATCAATGCCACAGAGATGAAGAAGCTGTGGATCCGTGATTATTTTCTCGGTAAAGGCGCATATACTTACATAGAGCGGAATATGTACAATGAGCCGACAGGACTGCTTTATGTCGATGAAACACGGGTAGCAGTAATGCCGGGCGCTGACCCGATACACAAGAAATACAGCATAAATGTGAACGGGCGTATGTTTTTCCAGTACCAGTTCCTTAAGATACTCCGCAACACAAAGGGCTTCGGTATCGGAACGAGTGTTATCGAAGAAAATCCGCTTGCACTTGCGATATATTATAACACAATGCGTTTCGAGAATACGAATATCCGTAAGGGCGGAAACAAGCGCGGTTTTCTGAAAGCCGGTTCCACGGTCGATAAAACCGGTATGGATGTGCTCAAACAGGCTTGGCGTGATCTGTACAGTAATTCCAACGACAGCGCCGATAACATTGTGGTATTGAATAGCGGCATGGACTTCCAGGAAGCAAGCTCCACAAGCGTAGAGCTTCAGCTTAACGAGAACAAGCAGACGAACGCCGCCGAGCTCTGCAAGCTGTTCTGTATGCCTGCGGACGTGCTCAACGGCAAAGCAAACGAGGCTATGATCTCACAGTTCGTTCAGAACTGCCTTATGCCGCCTATCAATACGATAGAGTCCGCGCTTGACAGCGACCTGCTCACGGAAGCCGAAAAGGACGGGCATTACTACTTTGCGTTCGATACCTCGGAGCTGACGCGCGGCGACTTTGCAAGCCGTATGAACGCGTATGCTGTGGCTTTACAGAATAACATCTATCAGCTCGATGAGATCAGAGAGCGTGAGGATCTGCCGCCGCTCAACTTCAATTATATCAGACTCGGTCTCGATAGCGTTCTGCTGGATCCAAAGACCGGAGAGATATATACTCCGAACACCGATAAGACGGCTATAATGAATTCGGGGTTGACAAGTGACGAAATTCGTGCTATACTTGAAGCAAGAGAAAATCCGTATCACGATGATAAAGGTCGTTTTACAAGTGCTGGAGGTGCAGGAGGAAAAATGAGTAATGTTTCACTTCCTTTAAAACCAGCGAAAATTGGAGTAAAAGAACGCGCACGTCTATCCAGCCAAATACATAGTGATTTCCCTAATTTGCCTCCCAGTGATCGTAAATACGCTTATGAAAACAGAAACCATTTTTACCTGTTTTCGGTTAACGATTACGGTGGCAACTATACTTTTTGGATGAAAAAGAAGTTAACACCGGAAAATCAAGCAAAATTCAATGCATATAGGAGGATGGCAGAAAATGGAGAAATATAATTTTACCCCGCTCGAAGAAGAGATGTTCATGCTGCTTAATTCCTTAAAAAAGCAGGATGATGATAAAAATGTTGTTTTTGCTGTAGCTCTCATGTGTATGGACAGCGAAGAAACGCAGCAGAAAGTTGTTGAATTTATCAAAGCCAATAAGGATAATACTTCTTTGGACGATGTTTGCAGTTTTTTAAACACATTTTTTGAACCTCTTGAAACATCTGATGATGAAGATGATGTTGACGAAGTTCCCGCATAAATTCAAAACAAAATACCACAAATACCGTTTTGCAGAAATGCAGAGCGGTATTTTTTATGCCTTGAGGTGAACAATGGCAGATTTCATTGAAATGGATCACGCTGCTATGCTCCGGCAGATAGCAGAGCTTGATAAGACCCTCGCAGACCTCGAAAAGAGCGTCAGCGGTGAAATAATGGATACTGTCCTGCATGAAGCCGCTGAACAGCTGAAAGACGAACAGGCTCGCATACTTTCCGGCGCTCCTTCGGACGGGATCCGTTCTCTTGCGAAAGACCTTTCTGTCTGGAAGGACACCCGACGACCGGCACCGCGCAAGGTTTCATATCGCGCCGGATATTCCGACGACAAGATAAATCAGAGTATCAAGTATTTCGTTATCGAATACGGCAGACCGGGAAAGAAAGGCAAGACGAAAGACAGCAAAGGTCGCCGCATCGGACGGGTACAGCCGTATTCGCATAAAGCGGAAGCTTGACGGGTTCTGGGAATACTGGTTTGAGTGCCCGTACATTGAGTATGTCAAGGACAAACCGGCACCGGCGGCAAAGCCTGAAACAGCGGACAGCTCGTTAAAGTCGGTAACACTCGCATATAACGCCTCGATCAGGGCAGAGCCGAGAGCAGATGCCGCAAAGCTCGGGGTGCTGACAGCGGGGACAAAGTGCGTGATCGTCAAAGGCTCGGAGACTGAGGACAAGAAAACGAAGTACAAATATGTCAGGCTCGCGGGAGAGTTGGAACAGTGGATAGTGGTGACGGCGATAAAGTGAGAAAAGAGCAGGGGAGACCCTGCTCTTTTTTTTAATTGTGTTTGAAATTCAGAACGAACATACATCCAAACAATAATATTATTGAATAGTTTGTATGATGCACATAGTGGTGACCCGTACGGGAATTGAATTGACCCCCAATCGAAATGCCATTTTTACCCAAGTGTGGCAATTCCTTATATAATGCGGTTTCCGGCGATTCGCTCTAAAATAATCTTAAGTCATTTTTCGCTATTTTTAACATAAATAAGTGGCAAATAAGTGGCAGACAAGTTAGATTGATAAAGCACATTTCTATCAGCTTTTCGGATGTTGGTTGTGACATAACAAATCACAACGGAGGAAAATAAAATGAAAAGTATAATAGAACAGCTTTACTACGGCGAGATCTGCCCTTGCGAGAAACCCGCTCCTCAGACCGAACGCTGTATTGCGAACAGAAGGACTATCTGTGACACCGAGGAGCAGCTCATCGAACAGTTTCCAGATTGTAAGGAACTTCTCAACATCTATACGGATGCGCTCCATATTGAAGCGCAGCTGGAATGCGAAGCGGACTTTGCGCGAGGATTCAGGCTCGGAGCTACCCTCATACTTGATATCATAGAAGCGCATAGCAAATAATGATGATGTAAAGCCGATTTCCGACTAAGGAAGTCGGCTTTTATTTGTATTTCCGCATAATCAGTGCAAGTGCTCTGTTTTAATCGTCGGTTTTTTATCTGTTAATGCGTTTTATGGTGCATCAATATTTCATAATTTAACATATATCCTGTATTAATAGTTCTTCAAAAACTCAGACTACGATTTTTTATGTATTTATAAGGACTCTATACGCCGGAGCCTAGTTCATCGATGCGTTTGTCAGGAAGAAGACACTATTAATACCTAACAGGTATTTCTGATTGAAATATAGAAATCCTTGATAAGTCATATTTTTCTGATTTTAAAAAAGAATTTAGACCTATTACTGCTAACTCTTTCTGCATAGTTGGTGCAAAACAGCATGATTTGAAAATAGATGTATCATTAAATGTTACATCACAAAACGGTTGTAATATGCCATTTCTATTATAATATTCTATGTTCCCACAGCGGTATTTATCGCTTGGATTGTCATCAACAGCGAAGCGATTTAACACAAGTCTGATTTCTTCTTCATGTCTAAAGCAATTTCTCTTCATAAATAGATGCATTTTTTGAATATCATCCATTAATTCAGCACACTTAATCTTAATGTCTATGTCATCTCTAGCATTTTGTTTAGTTATTATATTTTTTATTACTTTTTCTTTTGTTTCATCATCATATATTACTTTAGCTACTGAAATGTTTTTGTCATCTTTAAGCGTCGTAAAATCAAAGCCAAGACTATAACCTTCGTATTTCCCGTTTTTGAGATAATAATTCCACAAGGGCAGAGAATCTTTATTCATTGAAAAACAGGCTATAAACAACTGTGGTGGTTTTAATTCTTTATATTGATTATTAGCTTCATTGAAAAAATCGTCATTTATGCTTTTACATTCATGTAACTGGTTTAAGATAAGTTTGAATAATTCATGAAAGTCATTGCCTTCAGATATATCATTTAAAAAGCGATAATCAGTAAACCGTAATTTTATACCATCAGATGATAAAATGCATGGGAGAATATCTGAAGATGTATAATGAAATATTATATTATCATAATTGAAGTATAAATAAGGATTATTTTTATACAAATCACTAAGAACTGTTTTAAATACTTCTGATAAAGCAGAAAGTGCTGCTGCCATTCCTGGTGGTATTTCTGGTATCATAGTACATTTCCATTTCTGCCTAATACTTTATTCAGCCTTTACCATATATTAGGCTTTTATTCTTGATCAATATCCGAATTATTCATAAATCGTCTGAACTCTGCCTCAATTTGTGATTTATCCGGAAGATATAGTTGATAGCGGCTTACAAACACCTGATTGGTAATATTCTGAAGCGCGTACTGCATCACCAGTTTATCTCTGTAAGCGCCAAGCACAATGCCGATAGGTTCTGTATCACCGTCGGTATTCATCTCTTCTTTATAATAATTGAGGTAGAAGTTCATCTGTCCGATGTCTTCATGGTGAACCTCGCCGAGTTTAAGGTCAATAAGCACGAAGCATTTCAGTATTCTGTGATAGAATACAAGATCAACTTTGTACGTTCTCCCGGCTATTACAATTTTCTGCTGCCGTCCGACATAAGTGAAACCTTTCCCAAGTTCAAGGAAAAATTGGCTCAAATTATTCACGAGTGCTTCTTCCAGATCACCTTCAGTATATACAGGCATTTCCGGCAAACCAGTGAACTCAAACACATAAGGATCTTTCAGAATATCCTCAGGTTTTTCTATTATCTGACCGTCACGAGAAAGCTTAACAATCTCTTCTTTATTCTTACTTAAGGCAAGACGTTGAAACAACATACTTTTCATCTGTCGTTTCAGTTCACGGACTCCCCAATGTTCAGATTCAGCTTCTTTTTCGTAGAATGAACGCTCGGCAGGGTCGTCGATTTTCAACAGTTCAATGTAATGGCTCCAACTCAATTTTGCAGACACTGTCTGCAAAATTGGATAAGTCAGATACATTTTTCTCATTTTAGTTATATTGCTTAGGCTAAAACCGTTTCCATACCTATCGGAAAGGTCTTTTGAAAGCCTTTTTAGAGTACTTGAACCATACTCTGCTTTGTCATTTCCTTTTTGCTCATAGTCAACAATAGCCCGTCCGATCTCCCAATATGATACAACCATAGCAGAATTAATCGCGGTGGCTATCTGTGTTCTACCTTGCTCCAATGTGTTTCCTACTTGCTGCAAAAGAGCAGTGTATTCCGAATCAGTAGTTGTGATAAGCTTATCAGTATTATCCATTTGTTTATCCCCGCTATTATTGCTACAAATACTTATATAAACATTATATCATAAAGATGTGATACTGTC
The DNA here is from genome assembly GCA_017550775.1 of Ruminiclostridium sp. Next base: position 10,757 of record JAFZOA010000134.1, read on the forward strand.
AACAATTAGCTCATTTCTGTTACTGCTTTCCTGATCTCCGTATTAACCTCTCTGAACACGCCCTGTTCCTTGTATTCATCGTTAATGCGGTCGACCTCGGTTATCAGCTTACAGCATTTCTGTATATCATCCATAGCATAATACACATCCAGCAGGCAATTGAGCAGTTCTGCTTGCTTGTCAATATACGGAAGCTTGTCGGGATACTTCCGGCATATTTCTACTGCTTCGGTCAACTTTTCTGCTGCCGCATTCTTATTATCATGATAATACCAGCAGTTAGCAGTCGGGATATAGACAATGTCTATGATTTCCAGTTCCGATGAAAATATTTTTTTCGCAATCTCTTCTGCTTTTTCTGTAAATATCTTTGTTCGCTCAATACTTGGCAGGACAAGAGTTGTGTACCATGCTGATGTCATGTATAAGTAACAGCGATTTTCGCTGTATTTCGGCTCATCTTCTATCAGATCAGCGGCAGCATCTAACAGCTCCGCTGCGTCCTCATGATAAGCAGGGTCTATCCGTATGAATACATTTGCAAGTGAAAGATAATAACCTGCAAGATACTGAGCTGTATCAGGATCATCAGATTCCTGCATTTCTCCGATAGCATTATCCAAAGCGTCAATCAGTAGATCGAGCGGCTTCAATTCTTCCTCGGTATAGGGGACATAAGCTCCGGCAAGAATCACATCGTAGTAGCTGCCAAGCATATCATAATACATACCTTTGATGAAGTGACGAGGGTACAGCCGCGAATATGTTTCGGCTTGTTTTATAACGCTGTTCATCTGAACAGCATTCGCCGTGCCTTTATACAGGTCAACGATGTTCTTATACAACTTCATAACCGCCTTATCGCTTATTGTGTCAGCCCACGGCAGATTACGCATCGTTTCCGCAATAACGGTATGTACGCGTACACGCTCATCGAGATATAGCCAACCCTCGCCTTGCAGTTCCCGCAGCGTTTCAACATCAATAGTCTTGATAATATTCACAATCGTGTCTGTATCAAATCCACGAACATCGAACAGCGACATTGTTTTCAGCGCCATAAGCTGCTTATCCGACAGCCGGCTCGCGTCAAACAGCGCGGTGATAATAGCAGAGAGCGTATCATAAACTTCTTCGCCGTCCTTGTAATTCCCGATCTTTTTATCCGAGAAGTTTGAAAATCCGTTTGCTCTTATCAAGGCAAGAGCCGTGCTGAAATCATACTTTCCGGCAGCAATCTGTCGGGCAATCAGTTCAAGAACAAGAGTATGCCCCTGCACGAGATCAATTATTTCCTTAACGCAGTCTGACTCTTTGGTATGTATCTTCCTTCCAAGGTTGAGTTCTATCAAGTCGTACAGCTTCGATTTATCTGTAATGGCTTCAACGGTCATCACAGCAAAGCTGTTTATCGGAAGCTGTCGCCGAGTGACAACAATTGTATCGTATTCACAGTCGAGAATTTTCTGCAAATCCTTGTTCAGCAAATCGGTGTAATTATCAATTACGAACAGCACCTTTTTGTCAGCACAGATATTCTTGAAGCCTTTCAGCTTTCGCTCGAAATATTCGTCGAAAGTCTCGTTTTCCTGTCGTTGCATGGTGCTGATCTGAAGCTGCATATCGTCGGCGAACGTAAATCGGAGATCATTCTCATATTCAAGATATACAATAACATCATATTCCGCAGATTTACTGCCGATGTAGTTCCGGACAAGCGTGCTCTTCCCGATGCCGCCGATACCGTTGATAAACAGTACACGGTTGTCCGCAAGCCTCTCGGAAATAGTGTTCATTTCACTATCTCTGCCGACAAATATCGGTGATACGGCAGGGAGCCGAGGAATGATATAGTCATTCTTCGCAAACTCGCAGACTATCTTTTCAAGCATGCTCACAAGCTGTCCTATGTCGCTGTATCTGTTGGACGGTGACGAGCGCAAAGTGTTCCGGAACAGCTCCGTAAACATATTGCATATATCGGTTCGGATAGCATATTTACGGAATTCCTGCTTGCATTTGTCAAACGGATATTTGGAGAAACCACGGTGCTCGCTTTCTTTGGAGTGCCTGCCGAACAGCATGAAAAACGCGATCTCACCGATAGCGTAAATATCGCTCGCGGCGGATATTTTCTCCGCAGAATACGGATTTATCTGTTCCGGCGCAGCCCAATCCCGCGTATATGAATAAGCCTTCTGTTCTGCGTCACCGGAAGTCTCACGGATACTGTCGAAGTCTATAAATTCGACCAGCTGTGTTATTGTATCATTCGCCGTGTTCTGCAATACAAAGATGTTCTCGGGTTTGAGGTCGAGACAAAGGAATCCCGCCTTGTGATAATATGCAACTGTCTTTGCGATAGTCAGAAGTATCTCCATATATTGCAGCGTAGACAGCGATAACAGCTTGTTGAGCGTATTTCCGTTGAATATCGCAACATCGGAATATGCAGTACCGTTCGCTTCAAATATATGACATACGGGCGGTGTCTGATTAGTCAGCGAGGATAGTTGCCGTATTTTGTTCTGTTGTTTTGCGGAATCAAGGAAACGAGCTTTCCCATGCTCAAAATCATCTGTCTTATCGCCGTGCGGAGCGTATTCTTTCAGTATGCATTTCGCTGTATGATCGCCGTAATTGCATTCTGAGATATATGCGGTAGTATTCGCGCCCCTGCCGATAATGTCAACTATCGTGTACTCGCGTTCATCGGCTTTCAGTACATAACCGAGATTTAATGTTTTATCCATTGTATCGACCTCCTTTCCTCAATAATAGCACATCTTGTGTTGCATTTATAAAAACGGATTCAATGTTCGTTTATGCAATGCAGCGTTTCTACCGGATCGACGGAATTAGCACAATAGAGTATCAGACAATCAAACGGATGACGTTCATATATCGGCGCAAATCCGCACTCATAAAGGTCTTTGTTGAGTGCCGCGTGGAAATCAAGAATATTATCGCGTATGGTTTGTTCGTCAATGTTATCCGCGCCGTCGTAGAAAGTGTACAGCTTCAGTAGCATAAGAGTTTTTCGCAGAAGCTCGTAAGTTACGCTGTCGCCGTTGATTATCTTTCCGAGGGTAACATCGTTGGGCAGCGACTCTGTGAACTGTTTCGGGAGGTTCCTGTCCTTGACTTTTCTTCCGGAATGCTGGTATGTCTGACCGAGCAGCTCAAAGATCGTTTTGCTGTTGAGCCGGTCACGGACAAGCATATCGCTTTTTTCGACCTTGCCATTGCTCATTATTATATCCTTTACGAGCTCGATCTCATCGTTGATCTTCTTCCGTGCGACCTGAAACTGCTGTTCATTGTCATAGCAATGCGATGACAGGTATTGCAGGAATTTCTCGTCATCTTCGGTTTTGCAGATGTAGTCGCGTATCTGTGAAGTGTGGGTATGAGCGTTTTCCTGCGGCACAAAGCATTTTGATTCGTCAAGCATTTTCCGAACAGTTGAGTACGGCTTTTTATGATAGAAGCAGTAGAGATAAACTGCGTCGAGCTTGCTTTTGCAGTTGAACGGTATTGTCAGAAAGTTCTTAATGAAGAACGCCGTGGTCTGCTTATAGTCCATTTCAAGAGCATAGCAGAAATCATAATTATTCTGTCGGTTGGTAAGCCCTACCGTCTTTCCGTTTATCCAGTTGCCTACTGCTTTCGGAAAATCTGTTCCGAGGACTTTCTTGAAACGCCGTTTTACTTCCGCAAGCATAACATCGGAATCAGAAACTGTGCAAGGCGTTCCGAGCTCTGTCAGCCGCGCCGACAAGCCTTCAAGGAACACCGGACGCGCTCCGAGTTCAATGGCACGCTCTATGCCGTTGATGACATCTTTGGCGTCGTTAGCCTCAATCGGCGTTCCAAAGCATATTTCGCTGAAAAGCATATCGGTCTCGCTGTCACGAGTCAGATTAATCTGTTCTGTGTTCATTTAATCATCCTCTCTGACTTCAATTATACCATTTGCTGATGCTGTTGTCAATTATTATATCATATACGGGTGAAGCATTATAAAAATGGATTCCGGTAATCGTTGGAATCCATTTTTATATTAGCAGAACAGAGTGTGCTATACTGTACTTGTAAGGCGGAAAGCCAATTCAATACAGGAGGAAATGAATATGAAGAAAACATCAACATTATTATCAGTATCGGCGCTAATCCTTGCGCTCTCAGCGTGCGGCAACTCCGCACCCACAGCTACCACATCGGCAGTGAGCGAGTAGACCACGGTAACAACTGCAAAAGACGCAGACAAGGAAACAACTACCACAGAACAGACGACCGCGCCGGAAGAAACAACGACTGCCGAGACCACAGCAAAGCCTGTCGAGAACAAAGCGGGATTCAAGCAGACAGCGACCATT
>JAFZOA010000135.1 GCA_017550775.1 Ruminiclostridium sp.
GACCGCACCCGCTGCGGTGGAAACGCTGTTGAGGAAGTCGTCTATCCCTATGCTCTCAAACTTGTCCGCGTCGAGTGTGAGCGTACCGTTGTCGGAGACTGTTATCCCGGCGGCGGCGAGCGCATCGGAAGCTCTTCCTGCCGCGGTGGAGAAAAGCCGCGAGTACATGATCCCGGAGGTGGTGGACTGCGCCGCGAGGTCGGTCACAAGAGTGTTGTACTTCTCAACGAACGTGTTGAGAAGCGGGAGAACGTTCTCCTTGTCCGCACCCTCCGCCGAGCTTAACAGGCTTGCCGCGGAGGTAAGACCGTCTGCCGCGGCTTTGATACCGCTGTTGGAGATTGGAAGCCCGAGAGCGCCGATGACAGCAGAGGCGGTGGGGTCGTTCTCCGCGTTGGCTATGGCGTACAGAAGAGTTCTTCCGTCCGCGTGCGCAACGGGCGAGGTGCTTTCTGCGGTTCCGGTGATACCGACGATCTTAACTTCCCTGTCGGTATTGAGCATCAGCGACCGGAGAAGGCTTCCGAAGCTTTCTCCGTTTGTCCGCTCGCCGGTCATAACGGCTGTTCTCGCTTCGTCTATTTTCGTGCGGACAGCCTCACCTATTATTCCGGACTGATATATGTACATTGAAACTACCTCTTTATCGTATTATTTTCCATGACAGCGGGACAGGCGGCTTTCAGAATATGAAGTCGTCCTTGCCGCCCACGTCGGACTCGCCGGCTGTCGGGAAGCTTGCATCCACCTTCGGAAATTCCTTGTTTTCAACGGGAAATCCCATACTGTCGGGTATGTTGTCGCCGGTACTGTCTGAACCGGAAGTATCCGTCGGCTTGTCGTCGGTCTTGAAGATGTTGTAGGAGCTTCCGCCCGAATAGCTGCTTGTGTACTGCGTGTAGGAGTTTCCTGTCTTGAAGATGTTGTAGCCGGAGTCCTCTTCCTTTTTCAGAGGTTCGGTCTGCGGGAAGTCTGAGCGTATCTCCGGCATTGCGGGAGTTTCGGGAGCCGTCGGGAACGGCGCGGGCTCGGGAGCTGCATAGGACACAGGCTCGGGAACGGTGAACGCCGCCGGAGCTGTATAAGGAGCCGGTTCCGGAGCTGTGAAAGCCGCGGGAGCTTCCTGTATCGGCTGCGCGGAGGGGAAGCTGCGACGGAAGTCGGAGTCGTCCTCGGGAAGCTCCACACCGCCGTTGCTTAAATCGACATTCTTTTCTGTGTACGGGTCCACCTCGTTCATGTCACCGCCCGACATATGGCTGTAGATGTTGCGAAGCTCGGGGTCGGTCTGCTCGACCTGGAAATCAGAGCTTATATTGTCGGCTTTTGTTGGCGGGTGTATCGGGGTGACGGAATCTACCGTCTCTTCCGGCTTTGCCGCCTGTATTTCGGCGGATTTTTCGGCAAGCTTTTCAGACGGTGCGGCGGGGATTATAGTGCCGAACATTGCCGCTGCGCTGTAGGAGTCAGGGTTGATGACGGGGATATCTCCGTTCCGCGGCATTTCGGCGCTGTTGGGTCGGTGCTCCCAGGAGGAGTCCTTTTCTATGCCGCCGTTGGAGAGGTCTACCTGATCTGTGGTCTTGGGGTCAATGGAGGGCATACTGTCTCCGAGGGGAGCGGCGGGCATTGATCTCACGGGCTGAACGGGGGACTGATACGGATTCTGCTGAACAGCAGGCCGGACACCGGGCTGAGCCGAGTTCTGAACATTGTTCTGAGCCGAATACTTACCCGGGGTCTGACCGCCGAACACAGTATCGGCAAGAGATGTCTTATATACCGGCTGGCCGGTCATGGGGTCAAATCCGGTTATAACGCGAAGTGACTTTGACTGTGATGCGGAAGAGCCGGTGGTATTCCCTATCGGCGGCATGGGGCGTTCGCTGCGGCTGTAGTCGGTACGGAACGCTCCGGGCTGGTTCGTTTTCGGAGCGGGAGGCGGGGTCGGGATTCGAGGACCGCCGTTGAAATAGGGGTCGGTGTTCGCGTTCATAAGCCCGGTCGGAGAATTTAAGTTCGGGTCGTTGGTAAGATTCGCCGCGCCGACATAGGTCGTGACACCCTGTTCTGAAGCTTTGTGCTGCTTCGCGATATATACGAGCGCAAGCACGACGAGTATGCCGAGCATAACAAGTCCGATCAGGAGTATAGTTCCGCTTGCTCCGCTCGCTCTGTACTGTACCATGTACGGTACGAGCACGGAAACATAGCGCTGCTTCATATTGTCGAGCTCCTGCTTGCTCATGCCCTCATAGTAGGCATCGAGAAAATCCTCTATATATTCCTTTGAAGCTTCAAGCTCCTGATTGTCCATTTTCACGACCTCGGCGTTATCTACGGTAACGTGGGTGGTGGTGCTGTTGTAGTCGCCGATGTACCAGTAAAAGGTCTCATACATGAGCCTTTCGAGTCTGGTCGCCTGTTCTTTGTTGCCTGTTTTGTAAACGAGCACCTTGTCGGGAAATGCATCATCCGAATTGTTGTAGAACGGCACTATGTAGTAATAGCTTGAGGTATATTTGTCGGTCTCGATGACAGACATGGCATACTCGGTGGTCTCTATGGTAGCTGCACAGCCGAGGGTTTCGGTGATCGTGCCGTGAACGATATCCCCTTCCCTGAAATCGGAGATATTCATGTTGGCAAAGTTATCGTATGAGCCGAAGGCTTCCTTTACCACGTCAATAAGTCCCCACACGGTAAGAAGGATCCCGCCGACTGCGAGACCGATTATTATCCGCATGAGGAACATTCCGCCTCTTTGGTTATATGTCATAACTGTTCAACCTTTCAGGTCATCGTTGCGTCTGACCTCGTTTCCGACGGGGAAAGACACATTTTCCTGCATTTCATGGTATTCTCCCACACCTCAGGCGCGGGAGAATACATTGATATTATTACTGTTTACTTGCCTGCGGGAACTTCTATCTTGCTCATGCCGCCCATGTAAGGTCTGAGCACTTCGGGAATGTTGACCGAGCCGTCCGCATTGAGGTTGTTTTCGAGGAAAGCGATAAGCATTCTCGGAGGCGCTACCACGGTGTTGTTGAGAGTATGCGCGAGGTACTTCTTTCCGTCCGCGCCCGCAATACGGATCTTTAAGCGGCGAGCCTGTGCGTCGCCGAGGTTGGAGCAGCTTCCCACCTCGAAGTACTTCTTCTGGCGGGGCGACCATGCTTCTACGTCCACGCTCTTGACCTTCAGGTCGGCGAGGTCGCCGGAGCAGCATTCAAGCGTTCTTACCGGGATATCCATTGAGCGGAACAGGTCAACGGTGTTCTGCCACAGCCTGTCGAACCATTTCGGGCTGTCCTCGGGCTTGCAGATAACGATCATTTCCTGCTTCTCGAACTGGTGGATACGGTAAACGCCGCGCTCCTCAAGACCGTGCGCACCCTTCTCCTTGCGGAAGCAGGGGGAGTAGCTGGTGAGAGTATGCGGGAGAGTTTCTTCGGGAACTATCGTGTCGATGTACTTACCGATCATGGAGTGCTCGCTCGTACCGATGAGGTAGAGGTCTTCGCCTTCGATCTTGTACATCATAGCGTCCATTTCCGCAAAGCTCATAACGCCGGTAACGACATTGCTTCTTATCATGAACGGCGGTACGCAGTAGGTAAAGCCGCGGTTTATCATGAAATCGCGCGCGTAGGAGATCACTGCGGAGTGAAGTCTCGCGATGTCGCCCATGAGGTAGTAGAAGCCGTTGCCTGCAACACGTCTTGCAGCGTCAAGGTCGATACCGTTGAGGCGCTCCATGATGTCGGTGTGGTAGGGAATGTCGAAGTCCGGAACTGCGGGGTCGCCGAAGCGCTGCACTTCGACGTTCTCGCTGTCGTCCTTACCGATCGGAACGGAGGGGTCGATGATGTTCGGAATGGTCATCATGATCTTGGTGATCTTTTCGGAAAGCTCTGCTTCCTTTGCTTCGAGCTCGGTGAGGCGTGCGGAGAACTCGTTGACCTGCTTCTTTGCTTCCTCAGCCTCGTCCTTCTTGCCCTGACCCATGAGCGCGCCTATCTGCTTGGAGATACGGTTGCGGTCTGCGCGGAGCCCGTCGGCTTCCTGCTGTGTCCTGCGGCTTTCCGCGTCGAGGGCGATGACCTCGTCAACGAGCGGGAGCTTCTGATCCTGGAACTTCTTCCTGATGTTTTCCTTTACCACATCGGGGTTTTCTCTGAGAAATTTAATGTCGATCATTTCTTTGTTTTCCTTTCATTTATATGACTTTGTTTTATATGACACTGTTACTTTTCTATCCTTGACAGGAACGAGATAAGCTCTTTCAGCTCGTCCTCGGTGGCGCAGTCGATACCGAAAGTATATTTATCCTTTGTTTTGTCTATATGGACAGGTTTTCCTATGTGCTCGGTCATGCTTATCTCCGCCTCTACGATGTAGGTATCGCGCGGCGGGCGCTTTTTCTCGGGCTTGTCGGCGGTCATCTGCTTGGCGAGGCGTTCGAGCGCTCTCACGGTGGTGCCGTCCTTCATTGCCTTTTCCGCGAGGAAGTGCTGTATCTCCGCGTCCTGAATGCCGAGTATCACCTTGCAGTGCCCCACGGAGAGCTCACCGTCGCGAACTTTCGCCTGTAAGTCATCCGGAAGAGCGAGTAAACGCAGAGTATTTGCTACCGACGGTCGGGGCTTTCCGACGCGCTTGGCGACTTCCTCCTGCGTCATCTCGAACTTATCCATGAGCTGTTTATAGCCGAGAGCTGTCTCTATCGGGTTGAGGTCTTCACGCTGTAGGTTCTCTATCAGCGCGATAACCATGGTCTGCTCGTCGTTCAGGTCCATTATCCGGACGGGAACTTCCTTAAGTCCCGCCATTTTCGCCGCGCGCCAGCGCCGCTCACCCGCGACTATCTGGTACCCGTCGCCGTAGGGGCGTACAGTAAGCGGCTGGATAACGCCAAGCTCCGCGATGTTCTCCGCGAGAGCGTTCAGGGCTTCCTCATTGAAGTTCTTTCGCGGCTGCTTCTTGTTCGGCTCGATATCAGCGATCCTGAGCGTCTGCGGGACCCCGTTGTCGTCCGTGCCGTAAAGCCCGTCGTCGAACAGTCCGTCCAGAAAATCGTCGTTGAGTGCCGATTTTTTTCCCATATTCACACTCCTTTACAGCATTTCTTCCATTGCCTTACACTTCCGGGCAACTTCCTTCGCGAGCCGGTTGTAAGCGTCCGCGCCCTTTGAGTTCGGGTCGTAGTACATTATCGGCTCACCGTGGCTCGGAGCTTCGGTGAGGCGCACGTTCCTCGGTATCTCGGCATTGAAGAAGATGTCCTCGGGGAACTTGGACTTGATAGCGCGCATGACCTCGCGGTTCACCTTGAGCTTGGTATCCACCATTGTGAACACGATGCCCATGATCTGGAGATTGCGGTTGGTGGTCTTTTTTACGCGCTTTACTATTGCGACAAGCTCTGCCACACCTTCGAGGCTGTAGGGCTCGCACTGCATCGGGATAATGATGCGGTCGCAGGCGTTGAGGCCGTTGAGTGCGAGGACTCCGAGTGAGGGGAGACAGTCGATGATGATGATGTCGAAATCGTCGCGAATCTGCAATATCGCCTTTTTGAGCTGGAGGTTCTTGTTCTCGAACCGGAGCAGCTTTATCTCCGCCTCCGCGAGAGCTTGAGTTGACGGCATGAGCGAGAGGTTTTTGAACTTGGTGGGTATCACCGCCTGAGAGGGGCGGACTTCACCCATGATAACGTCGTAGGTGGTGTATTCAAGCTCGCGCTTGGCGTTCCCGGAGATACCGAGACCCGCGGTAGCGTTGCCCTGTGGGTCGAGATCGACGAGCAGGACTTTTTTGCCCGCCGCGCCGAGAGCCGCCGCCACGTTGATAGCGGTGGTGGTCTTGGCGACACCGCCCTTCTGGTTTACTATCGAAATGATAACAGCCAAACTTATCGTCCTTTCGTAATATGTATTACAACTTATAATTATACCATAAATAACGGAAATGTCAATAACTGAAAACACTGCAATTGGGGTGAGAAGCTTTAAAAGCTTCTATATCTCTCCAATTAACATTATTACCTCCAATCGTCAGGATTTCAAGATTTGTCAGTCCTTCCAACGCAGATATATCGGATATATTGTTACCCCATAAATACAATTTTTTCAGATTTTTTAATTTGCTCAATATTGATATATCTGTAATATTGTTGTCGGAAATATCCAAATATTCAAGCTTTTTTAGTTTTTTCAAAGGCTTTATATCTGATATGTTATTATTTTTCAGTTCAAGCGATTCCAAATTTGTAAAATCGCTCAGATTTGAAACATCTGTAATTTTATCATTCATCAAGCTAAGCTTTACTAAATTCTTTAATTGTGATACTTTTTTTAAATCATCGTCGTTAAGTGTATTATTATTTAAAGTAAGTTTTTGTATATCAGTCTTATAAGTCAATCCTTTGATTTCAACTGTTTTTACAACATTTTCTTCAATTATTTTTGTTGTTTCCGTCGTTGTACTCTTCGCTTTTGTGGTTGTCTGAGGTGTTGTTGTCGTAGCCTCTGGCGTTGTTGTAATCTCAGGTGTTATTGTCGTTTTCGGCGTTGTTGTAATCTCAGGTGTTTTTGTCGTTTCCGGCGTTGTTGTAGTCTCAGGTGTAGTCGTAGTCTCAGGTGTAGTCGTAGTCTCCGACGTTGTTGTAATCTCCGGTGTTGTCGTAATCTCGGTCGTTGTCGTTTCTGCGGCTGTTGTCTCCGTACCCGTAAGCGCACCTGCGAGTGCAAGCAGCTCGTCCAGCTTTGCCTTTATCCGCTCGTCTCCAGTCTGCTCGTAACCGGTCTGTAAGGTCTTTATCGCGCTGTCGGTATCGCCCATTGCTATGTACGCGTCCGCCTTGCCTATGTACGCGTCGGCATTCTTCGGATCTATGTTGAGCACCTTGTCGAACTCGATTATCGCCTGCTCATACTTCATTTCGGAGAGATAGCGCTCCGCGACGGAAAGTGTGTCGGAAATACTCGCGACAGTAGTGCTCTGTGAGCAGCCCGAAAGCGCGGGTACAGCCGATAAAACCATTGTTCCGGCTATAAATGCCGATAATATCCTGTTTTTCATAGTTTATCTCCTTTATCATAGTCAACTATAATATTATACCATATTATAATAGAAAAGAAAAGAGTTTTTTAAAATTTTGAGGTCCCGGAAATTATCCCCGCCGGTGTTCAGGTTGACAATTTGCGCCCGCCGTGCTATAATAAACACTGATTTGTTTACGAACGGGTGATATGATATGAAATACAGGATAAAACAGCTTACGGCGGCGTTTGCGGTGAGCGCTTCAATACTGCTCACAGCGGGCTGCTCTTCGCCGGAAAAGCCTGCCGACAGCGGCACTCTCAAGGTCATCACCGTGAACTTCCCGCCCTACGACTTCGTGAAGCAGATGACCGGCGGTGAGATCGTCCCGGAAATGCTGCTAAAAGGCGGTCAGGACGCTCATACCTACGAGCCGACCGCAAAGGACATAATCCGCATCAACGACGCGGATATATTTATCTGCACCGGCGGCGAGAGTGACGCGTGGGTGGACAGGATAGCGGAGAGTCTTGACGGCGGAGTCAGGATCATACGAATGATGGACTGTATCGGTGATCTGATCGAGGAAGAGCATGAAGAACACGCGGGAAATGACCACTATCACGCAGAGGTCGAGTATGACGAGCACGTCTGGACTTCCCCGAAGAACGCGGAGGCGATATGTAAAGTGATCGCTTCGGAGCTCGCAAGTGCCGATCCCGCCAACGCCGACAAATACGAGTCCGGATTTGCAGTGTACAGCGCCGAGCTTGAAGCGCTGTCCGACGAGCTTCAGGCTGCTGCGGACAAGCTCGACAAGCCGCTTATCTTCGGTGACCGGTTCCCGTTCGCGTACATGGCGCACGACTACGGGATAGAGTATCACGCGGCGTTTGCGGGCTGCTCGTCCGAGACCGAGCCGAGTGCCGCAAAGATGACCGAGCTTATAGAGTACGCGAAGGAAAGCCGCGCGAAGGTGATATATCACATCGAGTTTTCCACCGAGAAGGTCGCCAGGGCTATCGCGGAGACCGTCGGTGCCGATATCCGGCTTATGCATTCCTGTCACACGCTCTCGGACGAAGACCTTAATGCCGGCGAATCGTATATATCCGTAATGCGCAGGAACATTGCCGCTATGGGATCGAACGGGTAAAGATCGGTCACGGACAGGAGACATAAAATGACAAAGACGGAGATATACGGCGCGGTGAGAGACCAGCTCTCCCGCGAGCTTAGCTGTGAGCCGGGGGACTTTCTCGGAGAGGATAACGTTATCACCGGTTTCAGGCTGCACGAGAAGCGGCGCAGGTTCTCTGAGGACAGACCGTTCCTGCAAATGGCGACCTTCGGCGGCGGTGCGGTGATCTCGGCGGACGAAAAGCTTCACCCGTGGCTGAGCGAATGGGTACGGGACAAGCGCGGATTTACGCTGTTCGAGCAGGAGAACTGGTTCGGGCTGGAAACGGAGCTCCGCAGGTACGGGTATCGTATGGCATCGACGCACCATATGTTCCTACCGCGCCCGGAGATCACCGACATAACGACCGACATCAATATAAAGTGGTATGAGCAGGGCGAGCTTGACGGGTTCTACGGAAAGCCTTACCTCTCAAACGCGCTGTGTGACCGGTTCAGACCGGAGCGCCCGGACGTGCTCGCAGTCGCGGCGTTTGACGGCGGGGAGATAATGGGCATGGCGGGTTGTTCCGCCGATACGCCGGAGCTGTGGCAGATAGGGATAGACGTGCTTCCCGGGTACAGGCGGCGCGGAGTTGCGGTCATACTCGTTACTCTGCTGAAAAACGAGGCGCTGCGGCGCGGGGCGATACCCTATTACGGGACGAGCCTTTCCAATCTCGCGTCATGGAAAACGGCACTGCTGAGCGGCTTTGAGCCCGCGTGGATCGAGACTGAAGCTGTGCTGAAATAGAGACTCCCCTGTCGCCGACAGGGGAGCTTATCTTTATTGCTGCTGCTGTGGAGAAATGATACCCCATTTATAGCCGTAACCCCACACCGTCTGGATGTACTGGGGATTTGAGGGGTCGTCCTCTATCTTCATGCGTATGCGACGGATATTCACATCAACTATCTTGTCGTCGCCGTAGTAGCTCTCGCCCCATATCTTGTCGAGCAGGGTGCGCCGGTCAACGGCATTCCCGGAGTTGCGGATAAAGTATTCGATGATGTGGTATTCGACCTGGGTAATGTCGAGCGGCTCGCCGTTTTTGGTTATGCGGCGGCTCTTTACGTCAACGCGGAATGGTCCGGAAACAAGCTCGGTTCCGCTTTCTTCGGCATTGCGGGAAACGCTCACACGGCGGTAGATAGCGTCGATACGGGCGATAAGCTCCGACGGCGAGAACGGCTTTGTCACATAGTCGTCCGCCCCCATCATCAGACAGTTCACCTTGTCCATTTCCTGGCTCTTGGCGGAGAGCATGATTATTCCGATAGTGCTGCTTTCGCTGCGAAGGAAACGACAGACCTGTGTTCCGTCTACGCCGGGCATCATAATGTCGAGCAGCGCCACATCGAACCGCCGGCCGTTCTTCCAGGCGTCGATCGCCTTCTGTCCGCTGTCAACGTCGAACACGTCATAGCCGGAGCGTTTGAGGTGTATCACAACAAAATCGCGTATCGCGTCCTCGTCCTCACAGACAAGTATTCTTTTTTCTTCCATGAGTCGTTTTCCTCCTATATCAGTCTGAAAAGTTCCCCGAGTTTTTCCTCTTTCGGGGTGAGAATGCTCTCGGTGAGCACCGCGTAGTATGAGTACCCCGTGGATAAGCTCTTCCCGAGGTATATATAGTCCTGTGTATCATATTTTGCGGTATTTCCGTCCGCAGCGCCGTATATTCGCAGGAGCTCTTCTCCCTTTACATCCGAGATCGTGTCATAGCGGTTGAATATCACCGAGCTGTCGGCGATCGAGACCGCGGCTGTGACACCGCCCCACGAGTCGGGGAACAGGAACACATAGTCGCCCTTTGTGCCGACAAAGCTTCTGTACTTCTCGGAAAGCAGAGTGCCGCTGCGTTCGAGCGAGTACCACACGGTCATGTTGACCTGCTCTGAACGCGGAAGGTCGGTGTACTCCGGGAACGGGACGCAGGACGGTATCTCTGTAACGCCGTCGTCGTCGATGTCCTTGCACGGGATATATGGGGTATAGGTATTTGAGCTTCGCATCGTCACGTCCGGGTTGAGCACAGGCGAGAGGTAGAAGTACCGGTTGCCGTACACGATCGCGTCCGTGCCGAACGAGCCGTCCGAGAACGCGTAATCAACGTATGTTGTTCGTATGTTCGGGGTGCCGCATTTCCCACAGGTCACGGTTTTTATGCCTGCGAAGCCGCTGTTGAGCGGGATAAAGCCGAGCTGGACGATAGCCCCGTCTCTTGCGCCGTATATTCCTGCCATTGTGTTGCCGGAAACTCGCTCGTTGGTAACGGTAAACAGGTCGTCGATGCCGTTGCCGTCCGCGTCGAAAATGTCCATGTAGATATTGCGGACGTTCATGAGCTCCTGCGGGGTGCCGTCGGTATAGGACATGATGCTTGTGTAGCGGTCGGAGGAGCTTTGCAGGAGATAGTTCACTATTATCA
>JAFZOA010000136.1 GCA_017550775.1 Ruminiclostridium sp.
ATATATCGCGCTCCGAAGCTGGCAGCTCGTGCCGTGTGCGTATCTTGTGAGATATTCGCCCTATGCGCAGCCGCTCACAAAGCGCGAATTTGAAACAATGCTGCTCTGTGACGGAGAGCACGATATCGAGTTTGACGAGACCGTTGCGGAGCTTGCTGTCAGAAAGCTGATAGTTTCCTGCGAAAAGGGCGGACACCCGTCAGAGTGGTCGCTGCACAAAAGCTATGATAACCGCTATTTCCCGAAAATGAACCTGATGATAACGGGAAAGTGCAACTATAACTGTCTGCACTGCTTCAACGCCGCGGACAACGCGCCGCTGATGACGGAGTGGACGTTTGAGGAGCTGTGTGACCTGTTCGATCAGGCGCGGGACTGCGGTGTCCACGCGCTCACGATAACCGGCGGCGAGCCTATGGTGCATAAGCGTTTCATGGATATTCTCCGCGAGATCCACAAGCGTGACATGTTCGTCGAGGAGCTCAACACCAACGGCTACTACATCACGCAGGAAATTCTTGATGAAATGAAGGAGATTGGCTGCTACCCGCTGATAAAAATATCCTTCGACGGTATCGGCTATCACGACTGGATGCGTGACCGCAAGGGTGCGGAGCAGAAAACGCTCGACGCAATGAAGCTCTGCATTAACAACGGCTTTCGGGTAAAAGCACAGACACAGGTACACCGCAAGAATGTTGATTCGATGATGCCGACGGCGAGGGTGCTTTGCGATTTGGGTGTCGATGAAATGCGCATTATCCGTACCACTGAAGTCCCGCGCTGGTATGCGAACGCCGGAGACGCTTGTCTCGGAATGGAAGAATATTACGAAAAGCTGCTTGATTTTGCAAAAGAATACATATCGAGCGGAATGAAAATGGAGATAGACGTGTGGCAGTTCCTGCGGCTGCACCCGTCGGAAAAGAGCTTTCACATAGTTCCCGTGACTTGCGCCGAGGGCGAGTACAGAGACACATTCCCGGGCTGCCGCGGCAACAGAGGAATGGTCGCGGTAACATCGTCCGGTGATGCTGTACCGTGTATGCAGGCTTCGGGGCTTCTGATGCAGCTGAATATTCACCTCGGAAATTTGCATAAAGACAGGCTTAAAGACCTGCTATCTTCGGGCGAGTATCTCGACAATGTCTGCGCTACCGTGGGAGATGTGCGTAAAAACAACCCGAAGTGCGGCTCCTGCAAGTGGTTTGAATACTGCACAGGCGGGTGCAGGGCCATGGGACTGCTCTATTCGGGCGAGCGAAAGGATTTCTGTGGCGAGGATATCACAAAATGCCGATTCTTTGAGAACGGTTGGTATGAACGAACAGCGGAAGCGCTTGCCGGATGGAAAAATCTCAGTCGTATCAACACATGAATTTATTACCGTTGCGGTAATTGATTTTGAAGAAAAATATAGTATAATAAAACTATCAATAAACACTGATCCGGAGGTATGAAATGAAATCATTACAGATGCTTTACAGCGAAATAATTGCAAGTGAAGAACTGAAAAAAGCATTTACCGATGCCGCAAAGAACAACACCGTCGTTCAATTTGCAAAGGCAAACGGCGTTGAGACAACGGCCGATGAGATCAAGGCATTCCTTGAAGATAAACGAAAATCTGATGCCGAGCTGTCAGTGGACGAGCTTGAAAATGCCGCGGGCGGAAAATGCAGCGGGGACGATGCGCTGACCTCGGTATATATCGGAAGCTTCGCTTGTCCGGAATAGTGTAAAACAATACTGATAGCTTTTCCGACCGTTTCTGCATTACGAACTCCTTCTGCCGACTGCGGCAGTGGGAGTTTTGCTTTATTACCGCAGCGGTAATTTACATTTATTATTATTTATGCTATAATACTATGAGATGATCATGCATGAACAGCATAAAGCCTTAACGGCTGACTCTGATATGTCGGGAGATGATAATTTGGAACTTTTAGTTCAATATATAACATACAATTTTATGACGCTGATGATATTGATAATACTGTCGGCGATGATGCTTGCGAACAGAAAGAT